>CALBHW010000023.1 GCA_937893125.1 uncultured Clostridia bacterium | reverse complement strand
CCCCCCCATGTCAAGCAAATTTAACCATTTTTTTATAAAATTTTAAATTTTTTTTAAAAAAAATAGCCCCCGTTTGGGGGTGTTGGGGGTAAATTACCTATAATAGTGTGTCTTGACGCGGGCGAGACTCGACGCAAAAAGGGCGGTCGTGGGTTGGCGTTCGAAGAACTGTCAACACACGGTCGCTATATTTTTGTGTGACGACCTATTAAAAGGCGGTCATATGCAAGCGTCAGTTATGACAGGTTGCATATGGTCGCCGTAAACAAAAAGAGTAACCTTAGTTAAAAAGTTACTCCTTTATTCTAAAAAACTAATACAATTTCATAAACACACCTGCGGTGGCGATAACATCGTTTAGTGCTCTATGCGCGTCAATCAAACTTACTTCAAGATTTTTTGCAACGGTGCTAAGTTTATAATTTTTAAGTCCCTTTAACTTTTGACGGGCGAGCAAGAAAGCGTCAATTTGGTTATTATCAAAATTTATGCCGACACTTTTCCCTGCTCTATTTAGAAACACGCTATCAAACGATATTGAGTTATATCCAACCATTTGCGAGCCCTTACAAAAAAGGTAAAAATCTCTAATAACTTGCTCAATTGAGTAGCAATTTGCGACCATATCGTTAGTTATTCTATTAACTCTTGTCGCGTCTGGTGGAATAGGTCGTTTTGGTTTGACGAGCGTCGAAAAAACTTCCCTAAACTCGCCACCTTGAATTTTAAGAGCCCCGATTTCGATAATTTCGTCGTGTTCGGTGTTTATGCCCGTTGTTTCGAAATCGTACACTACAAACGACCCCGTCATTGCTTCTTTTGAATAGGATATTTTTTCAAAAAGGTTGGCTTGTTTTTGCGAATAATACTTTTGTGGGCGCACATAACGATAGTCGTTAATTGTGTTTTGGTCAATATTTTGCTCAATTTCGTGCTTTTCAGGAATTTTACAAAAAGATATATTTTTTGCGGTAATGTCAAAAGTGTCATTATATTTTGACACCCTTCCTTGCATTAAAACGATATTTCCGTTTGTGATAAGGTGCATTTTGTGATAATTTGCGACGCTTGGAAAAATAACCCCGTGAATTGTCCCCGTATCGTCCCTAACTTGAAACTTGAAGTATGGTTTTTCCATAGGCTCCTGCGTGCCGTCTTTATTTTTTTTCATCCTTTTTGATTTAAAGGTCTTTTCAGTAATAAAGCCAATTTGCCCCGCGATAACACAATTTTCGTTCTCTTGTTTAATTGAACTAATATGTCTAGGATTGAAATTTATTTCGCTCCCCACAACGACTTTTTTATCCGTCACCATATATTTGTCTTGCGTCCTATTTAGCAGTCCATCTATGTCACTTTTCATTTGCATTTCTTGAAAACGGCTACTTAAAACATCTTCTTGCACGACTTCTTTTTCGCCCATTTTGACAAGAGTCAAATCAAATTGTGCATAAAAGTTTTTTTGAAGAGCGTTTAAAATTTGATGGCTTAAATTTGTCCTTTCAAAATAGTCATAAAGAGACGCGGAAAGTCCAATTTCGACTTTAACATCGCCGTCAATTTTAATTTTGACATTTTCAAAATCCATTGTGCTATACACAAAAGGGCTATTCGTTTGCAAAAACTTTTTAATAAAGGACAAAATAAGGTCATTTTCGATAAAACTTTTGCCAATATTGACATCTACTTTTCCGTCTATTTTGACATATTCCTTTACAATATTTGTAATTTCTTCTTTTTGTTCTTTTGTCAAGTCCATTGAGCTAGGATACATAAGGTGAATGGCGCAAGAATTTGTTTTTTTATCAAAAAAAACCTGCCTTAGACGCAAAAAATCGTATCTATTGCAAGTTTTTTTATTTATATACTCTAAAAATTCACTAACTTTGCTCATATAGACATTTTAAAGCACAAAGTGCAGAATGTCAACAATTACAACGAAAGCAAATAGCACAATTAGTCCAATAAAATGAATCCAACTTTCAACATTGCGGTTGATTGGCTTGCCACGGATACCTTCGATTGCCACGAAAACCATTCTCGCTCCGTCAAGCGCTGGGATTGGAAGAAGATTGAACACTGACAAATTGATTGAAATAAGAGGCAACAAAAGAAGAAGATTTGCAAAATTTGCTTTTGTTGCTTCCGCCATAGTAATAACCGTCGTGACTGTTCCGCCTAAACTAGTAAGCGCTAGTTGCCCCGACAAAAGTTGCCACAAAATCAAGATAATTTTCCAAGCCCATTGAAAGCAAAATACAAATGTATGTCCAAGTGCTTCAAAAAATCCGTATTTATAATAGGTCGTCGAGACACCCAAAATTGCACCATGAAGAGAGTAAGTTTCACTTCCCGCTTCACCCGACGCGACAATAGTCAGCGTCCTACCATTTATTGTAACCTTATTATCTTCGCCAACATCATAAGTCTTAACAACTTTTGAAGGGTCGTTATCTTTAAACTCAACAACTTTTAAACCTTCGCCTTCTTTATTTGTAATGTAGCAAGAATATGAAAGCCCATCGACTGAGAACATTTTGATTCCGTTTTCCGTCGCATTTGGAAGTTCGCTTGAAAGTTGTTTACTGACAACAATGTCAACATCTTTTCCTTTTCTATTGACTTTTACAACAAACTCTTGACCTTCGTCAAAAGTTGACACCATATTAGTAAAATATTTGTCATAAACAAGATTGCAATATTCACCATTGACAGCGACAATAATATCGCCTTCTTGAATCCAATTTTCCGACACAACGGAAGGTGGAAGTTGAACATTTGTGACTTGGACTTTATCGACATATCCACACGCCATAAGGAAAATCGCAGCAAAAACTAGTGCCGATAAGAAGTTGAAAAACGCGCCACAAAAAAGAACAATGAGTCTTTTCCAAACAGGCATTGAGTTAAACGCGCCTTGAACATTTGGCTTGTCTTCATCCTCTCCCTCAAACGCACAAAAACCGCCAAGTGGAATAAGTCTTAACGAAAAGACTTCGCCATTTTTCTTTGTTTTTTTGAAAATCGGCTTTCCAAAACCAATCGCAAATTCGTTAATTTTAAAGCCAAGCAACTTGCCCGCCGTGTAATGTCCAAACTCGTGAATCATTATCATAAAAAGTAGCGAACAAATGGCTATAAAAACATACAAAATCCAATCAAAAACGCCCACAAAAACCCCTTCATATACATTTTAATGGCTAAACTACTAAATTATAACAAATTTAATATATAATTATCCATTAAAATATAACACGCTTTATTTTTTTACTATTTTTTCCGTCAATTATTAAAATTTGCTTTGAATTTTTGTGCTAAACAAAACAATTTTTTGTCCTTTTTATTAACCAAAAATCATAAGCACGCAAACAAAAATATATGGAATGTTAAATAAGACCGAGTCAAATCTATCAAGTACTCCGCCGTGGCTTCTGAAAAAGTCACCAGCGTCTTTCACATCCGCTTTTCTTTTAATTAAAGACTCCAAAATATCCCCGCCTTGCGCGATGACACTTCCAAGGAATCCAACTACTATAAACTTCCAGAAAGCAACTCCCGTAAATACATTTCTAAAAATCAAGAAGAAAACAAGATATGTCAAAAGTGCACCAATAATTCCGCCAACAAGCCCCATAAGTGAGCCTGAAATCGTCTTGTTTGGGCTAATTTGTGGGCAAAGTTTTTTACCTTTAATGAGTTTACCAAAACACATTGCGAAAGTGTCCGTCAAGCACACAATCATAAAGAGTAGCACAAGACTAAATAGTCCCATTGGAACGCCTTTTGTGTTCGTGCTTAAATCAGTGAATCCTATTTGATTAAAGTGGTTTAGAAGATACAAAAAGAACATCAAGAGAGTTGGATAAATCATAACCGCAAGAGTGTTTGCGGATTTAAAAACAGCAAATTCTTTAACCGACATATTTGTCACTACTCTAAATTCGTCCTCTTCCATATCCTTTTTTATAAGAAACATTGAACCAAGCAAAACAGAAACATAAAGAAGCGCCACAATCCCAAAAGTTATAAGAATAATCGTGACCGCACTAAGTCCGCACAAAACGCCAACAAATGCCGACACAAAAACTAAAAAGCAAGCAAGTTCCCCGACATTTTTAAATGTTGGATTACCACTTTTAAGTTGTAATTTTTCCATTTCTCTTACCGCAACAAAACTTAAAAAGAAAATGACAAAATCGACTGCATAGTTGAAAAAATATTGAAGCACTAGGCACGCAATAAGAAGCACAGTCAATAAAAAGCCCATTTTTACTTTGTTATCCATTTTTTACTACCTTTTTTATCTTTTTTGTGTATTTTTTATTTAAAAGCGTCTTACTTTACCATTTGAACGCCAAAAAGTCAAATTATTTTAATAAAAAGCAACCCATTTCTTTATTTTCGTCTTAAAACACTGCCATCTTCTCACAAAAATAAATATTTTAAAATCTCTTTTTATTTTAAACAATTTGATTTTTTTAAAAATAGTTGTGTTTTACACTTTTTCATTTCTTGCTAAATTTTTAAACCTTTAATCCGCCAAGAACAATAAAATCAAAAATTATTTTGAATCTTTCTTCATAGGAGTTTTTATTGCCCCAAATTTTCTATCACGACTTTGAAATTCGACAATCGCTTCGTCCATTTCCTTTTCCCTAAAATCAGGCCAATAGGTTTTTGGGAAATACAGTTCCGCGTAGGCGTTCTGATAAAGCATAAAATTACTTAACCTTTGTTCCCCACTCGTTCTCACAACAAAGTCAGGATCTGGAATTTCGCCAGAATCAAGATACTTTGCAAAAGTTTTTTCATCAACCGATTTTAGTCCGTCGCTAATAATTTTATTAACCGCGCGCACAATTTCATTTCTTGAGCCATAATTTATCGCAACATTAACAGTAAGTCCGTTGTTATTTTTTGTTGCTTCCTTGAAATCTTTTAACTTTTCTTGCAACTTTTTATCAAGTCTCGACAAATCCCCAATGGTCATAAAACGAACATTGTTGTCCATAAACCATTGGCGCCTTCTTTCAATTGCGTCAGCCATAAGTCTAAAAATCTCGTCAACTTCGTCTTGTGGTCTATTCCAATTTTCAGTCGAAAAAGCGTAAAAGGAAACATATTTTATTTTAAGTTCCAAAGCGTGCCTTATAACAACGCCCATAGAATCAACGCCCACCTTGTGACCATAAGTCCTCGGCATTGCGCGTTTTTTTGCCCACCTACCATTGCCATCCATAATAAAAGCGACATGCGTTGGCACTCTTGATTCGTCAATTTTTCCTTTTTGCTTTTTTCTAAATAACATACATTCTCCTTATAAAAAGTACGGGTGATAAAGTTACAGCATTATATATTTAGACCGTAATAGTCTTTTATTCTCGGCATCAAAAACATTGATATCCGCAATTAAATCTTGCCTATTTTTTTCTAAAATTCACAAATTTAATTTCTATGTCTAAATAAATTTTAGAAAGACTAAACTTCCATAACTTCTTTTTCTTTATCTTGGCAAACAGCGTCTATTGTAGCGTTATATTTATTAACAAGTTTTTGAACGTTATCACTTGCCAAGTCTAGTTCGTCTTTTGTCATCTTTTTGTCTTTTTCAGCGGACTTAAAGACTTCTAAGATGTCTTTTCTATCGTTTCTAACAGCAATCCTTGCTTCTTCCGCGATACGCTTAACATCTTTGACTATTTCCTTTCTTTTTTCTTCCGTCAGTGCTGGAAAAACAAGTCTTATAATCCTTCCGTCATCAGTTGGAGTGATTCCCAGGTCACTTGCCATAATTGCCTTATTTATTTCTTTTACCGTACTAATATCCCAAGGCGAAATCATAATCATTCTTGCTTCAGGAACAGAAATATTCGCCATTTGATTAAGCGGAGTCATAGAGCCATAATAACTGACATAAATTTTATCAAGCATTCTAGGATTCGCACGTCCCGCTCTAATCATAGTGTACTCGTATTTTAGTCTTTCCACTCTTTTTGAAAGCCCGTCCTCAAAGTTTAGCATAAGTTCATCCATATTTTCTAACATAATATACCCCTTTAATTTTTATGCAATTTAAAAAGTTTTTCGCACAATTTTGTCATTTTTTTTAATTTTAAGCAAAAAACCAAACAAAATCAAAATATAAGGCTCCTTGCCCTATTCTTTTGCAATTTCACAAATTATTGTACTATTTCTCGCTAAAATAACCAAATGTTTTTTACATATTTTGTAATGAAAAATTGCGAAAAATCTACAAATACTACGAGTAAAGGGGGAAAAGTATGAAAAATGATGTTTTGTTTGGAATGATTGTCGGGTGTATGGTGGGCGCAACTCTCGTAACTTTTTGCAAACCGACCCAAAATATAATTAAAAAGGGTGCAAAAATGATAAAAGACGAAGCTGAAAATGTCTTTAATAAAAACAAAGACGACGAAGAAGAATAAGTTAATTGCGCCCTAGCAATTTAAAACATCTTACCTAAGCTTTTAAACACTTAGGTTTAGCGATTGTTTAAATTATAAATTGGGTAAAAGAACTATAAACTTTTAGATTAGACAACACTAACATTTGCTTCATCAAAAAAGGCAAAACTTGAATAAAATCAAATTTTGCCTTTTTTTTGCTACAAAAATAATAATATATCCCTTTTCTTAGACTATCTTAATGCTTTTTTATCTTAATCTTACATCAATTCAATTTTCAAAAATATTTTTTAGAATTAAGACATTTATTCTATTCTTTATATAAACAGTTTTTTCTTTTGTTTTAAAAGATTTTATCCTATTGTTTTTGTAAACAATTTTTTACCTATTTTGATTTTAGAAGGCTTAAAATTCGTTTTGTGAGTTTTTCCTCGGACAAATTAAAATAGTCAAGGACTTCGTCTGCCTTTCCGCTTTTGCCAAATTGTGTCAAATTTATGACATAGTCTTTACTACTCGCATATTTATACCAAATGTTATCCGAACTGCTTTCGACACAAACAATTGGTTTTGACGCATCAAGCACTCTTTCCTGATAATCTCTTGGTTGTGCGTCAAAGATTTCTGTGCTTGGCATACTCACAACACGACATTTTACCCTTTTTTTTGACAGTTTTTGTGCCACTTTACATAAAGTTACACAATCGCTTCCCGCACCACAAAGTGTCAAAGAAAACCCTTCCATATCTTTTAAAATGTAGCCACCAAGTGACGCATTTTCATAGTCATCTCCTACACAATCAAGCACCTGTCTTGGGATAACAATTGCCACTGGGCGAGAATTTGAGAAATAAAATTTTAGTGCACCAGCAAGTTCGTTTTTGCCACAAGGGCGGAACACAACTAAGTTTGGCATTGCCCTTAGTGTCGCAAGTTGCTCAACTGGTTGATGCGTTGGGCCGTCCTCCCCAACCGCAATTGAATCGTGCGAAAAATAGTACAAAACAGGCACATTCATAAGCGCCGACAATCTAATTGCTGGCGTCATATAGTTTTCAAAACTTAAAAATGTCGAACAAAAGGCGCGTATTCCCTTGTTATGAAGAGCAATACCATTGCAGATTGCACCCATTGCGTGTTCGCGAATGCCAAAGGACAAAGTTTTTCCTGCGCGGTTTTTATCATCAAAATGAGAGCCGTTTTCATAATAAAACATCGTTGAAGGCGAAAGGTCAGCACTCCCGCCAATAAAAGATGAAACAAAATCACAAGAATTAAGAAGTTCTTTCCCCGCTTTTCGCATATCAACCTTGCCAGTTTCTAAATTTGAAGGCGAATATTTAAACCTAAAATCTCCACAAGTCAGCGCATGATATTTTCGTTTTTCGTTTATCTTGTATTCGCTTAAAAGTTGTTTTTCTTTTTCATAGTTTTTTAACTTTTCTTCAAGCAATTTTGCCACATATTCTTGTGCTTCTTTCGGAATTTTATAATCCTCTTCAAAGTAATTAAGGTTTTTGCGCAAAGTGTCTATTTGTGTGCGATTAAGTGGTTTTCCATGCACGCAATTTTGCCCCACGAACTCGCTTCCATAGCCTATTTTTGTTTGACAAATAATAATAGTTGGTTTGGTCGATTTTTTCGCCTTTTTTATCGCTTTATCAATAGCGTTTACATCGTTACCATTAGCAACTTTAAGAACATTCCAATTGCACGCAAGAAATTTTTTCTCAACATCTTCTTGGTTAGAAATTTTAGTCGAGCCTTCAATTGTAATGTCGTTTTTATCATACAAAAGAATAAGTCGATTTAGTTTTAAATTTCCAGCAAGTGACACCGCTTCTTGCGCGACGCCTTCCATAAGACATCCGTCCCCGCAAAAACAATATGTGTAATGGTTAATAGGCGAATATCCGCTATCCGTTTTAAAATTTTCTCTTAAATAACTTTCCGCCACCGCAAGCCCAACGCTCATAGCAATACCTTGCCCTAACGGCCCCGTCGACGCGTCTATTCCGCCAAGCTCAATCTCTGGATGTCCACAAGTTTTGCTACCTAGTTGCCTAAAATTTTGCAAATCTTTATTTGAAACATTAAACCCAAAAAGATGCAAAGTTGCATAAATAAGCGCACTCGCGTGCCCCGCTGAAAAAACAATTCTATCTCGATTTATATACTTTGGGTCTTTTGGGTTAAAGGACATATTTTTGTAGAGCGCCAAAAAAATTGGTGCCCCATCAAGTGCCACACCTGGGTGTCCAGAATTCGCCTTTTCAATTTCAAGACATGAAGTTACTCTTAAATATCCAGTCAATAAATCTTCAATTTTCATTTTTTTACCCTATCTTATTCTTTTTTAAAAAACTTTTTTAGTGCAGAAACGACCTTCTTTTCAAGGCGCGCGCTGTCCGTGCATTTATCAAAAATTTGCAAATCAGAGTGGCTTTTGCAAAAATCAAGTCGGTTTTGAAGAGACAAAAGTAGAACCTTTCGCTCTTGATCGGTGAGCCTACTTTTATTTGCGATATAGTTATGAATGTCGCGTTGCTTGCCATTTACAAATACAACATAGCCGTTTTGCGACAACTTCTCGCAATTTGAGTCGCTCGCAAAAACTGAAAGTGGAAGATATATAAATGAATTTTCATAATGTGAAATTTCAAACATAATATGGTCTTTTAACTCGTTTAAATATTCAATTCCACAAAGGTTTTCGATGTTTTTTTCGCTATTTGTCAAATAGTACTCAATCAAGGCTTCGACATCAGCAAAGTAAAGGTCAAAAAATTTTGATAACCTTTTTGCGGTTTCCTTTATTACGCTTTCATTAAACCCTATTAAAATTATGTTCGTCTTCAAACCCATTTTCCCCTTTTGGAAAGACTTTTTCGAGCCAAAATTGATGTAGTTTTGTTTTATTGTAGCACAATTTTTTTTTAAAGTAAAATTATAGCTGACATTTTCTTGTTTTAGTTTTGATGGATTTTTTTTAAAGAATTTCCATCTTTTTTATTTTTTGCAAATTAAAGAAATTTATCTAATTATTTTTCTTTCGCACTAAATAACATATAGTTATAGATATATTGCTGGGCGTATCCTGAAAGGTTATTAAAAATAGATACAAAATAGTCGGAGATTTTTTCGTCTGTTCGCGGTTTGTCACAAAAGTCCTTATACGCTTTTCTTATCCAAGTATCAACAGGAAAAACATCCGTCCTTGAAAAACCAAAAAACAAAATGCAATCCGCCACCTTTCGTCCGACCCCGCGCAAAGTCATTAGTTTTTGCCTTAATATTGGCGTTTCTAAGGTTTTTAAATAATTCATATCAAAATCTTTTTCGCCAAGCATTTTAATTGTCTTTACAAGATAATCACTTCTATATCCACATCCCATTTGCGTAAAATCATCTTTTGTAACCTTTTTAAGTTCTGTAAGGGTTGGAAAAGAGTACAAATCATCCACTATTTTTTCTCCAAATCTCTCGGACAAGGTGTGCAAAGTTTTTGTTATTCTTTTTATGTTGTTGTTACTAGAAACTATAAAACTTATTGTAGTTTGCAATGGATCTTGGCGCAAAATTCGCAAGTTTTTGCCGTAAAAAAGGTATTTATCAAAAGACGGATAGATTTTACATATCTCTCTTTTAATTTTTTCGTAATCGGTCGAAAAGTCAAAAAAATTATAAAAATAGTCAATATCAGTTGAATAAATTACGGTTTCTGTTTCCCCTACGACCACCTTTGCAAAATGTCGCCCTGACACAACAAAAATTGTCCCATCATCTAAAATTTTATAACTAAAAGTTTGTCCACATCTCAATGTGTCGACGGCATTAAAAATTGAATTTTCAACAACTATTTTATCTTTATAAACTTTCATTTGTTTCCTTTTTTGATTTGTTAAAATCTTTTAATTGCTAATAAAAAAATGCACAAAGGTTTAACCCTAAGTGCATTATATCATAAAAAAACTTGGAATAAAATCTTTTTAAAATATCTTCTTTTATTTTTGCGTTATATTTTTTGAGACTATCATTAAGTTTATATTTTTTATGCTAGATTATTCTTAAATGTGATTAAAAACTACACATAAAGTTAAATGCTACTTCTTTATATCAATTTTTCTTCCTTTCCCAACATCTTTTAAAACTGTCGAACTAAATCGTCTAAGTTTTTGCGACAAAATTTCGTTTTCCATTAAAGCATAATCTTTCATTTTTTCAAGAAGCGCTCCAAAATTGTAATTGTGGTTTTTAAATAAATAATTTGCAAGCGACCCAGGAATTGTATTTATTTCATTAAAATAAATTTTCCCCGTCTTTGTATCGCATAAGAAATCTAGCCTAACAACTCCTTTAAGATACAGCAATTTATACAATTTTTTTGCCACATCTTCAATCTCTTTTTGAATAGTCGCATCTAGTTTGGCGGGCACAATCCGTGACAAACTTTCCATTCCCTTTGCCCCATTTTGGGACATATATTTGCCTTCAAAACTCAAAATTGAGTTGTCAGGTGAGACTTGCTCTATATTTGAAACTTCACACGAAAATCTATTTCCCACAACTGCAATGTTGTATTCGACAAGATTTTCAACCGCTTTTTCAATCAAGACTTCTGTATCAAACATAAAAGCAAAACTTATTGCGTCTTTCAATTCTTTTTGCGTCTTGCAAAATGAGACACCGATACTACTTCCAAGACTGTTTGGCTTAACAACAAGCGGAAATGATAATTTTGACACCTTTTTATGAATTTCCGTAAAATCGCGTGTCTTATCTTCTTCTCTTAACAAAACGCCTGCCACAACTGGTATTTTTTGCGATTTACAAAGAAGTTTTGTTAAATATTTATCCATTCCGACACTACTACCTAAAACGCCACAACTAGAATAAGGAATTTTATATATATCAAGCAGTCCTTGTACTCCGCCATTTTCGCCAAAAGAGCCGTGAAGCGCAAGATAAACAAAATCGATTTTTATTGTTTTCCCACCTAAAAAACCATCCTTTTTTACCCCACCACACACCAATGAAAGTCTGCTTATCCCACTCACTTTAAAGTTAGAGTATGTCGACAAATCCCACAATTTTTCACCCGTCACCCACTCGCCCGAACGCGTTATGTAAATAGGAATGATGTTTTGCATATTCTTTTTAAGCGCGTTTATAGTTTGAACGCCCGTGATTATAGAAATGTCATGCTCAACACTTATTCCGCCAAAAATGACTGCTATATTTTGTTTTTTATTTGTTTTCATTTTTCACCTTTTTATCTTATATGATAGTGTAAAAAAATGTGTTCATTAACTATTAAAACGATAATGATATAAAAAAAACAAAACCGATTTACACTCTCAGTTTTGTCTTTGTTCCTAAAAAGATTTTAATGTGTTATATGTTTTTTATATTTATTTTAAAATAACCTTAGAAAATTTTAGTTATATTTACTTTAAATATAGTTATCTGGAAGGTCATTTTCAAATAAAATTGTATCGTTTGGAGCAAGAAAATCTTGCATCAATTTTTTTGCACTCTCTAATGTTGGTGCTTGATAAATATCGTCAAATTTCCCTTCGTCAAGGCCTTCCTTTATCGCGTTAAAGTTGACATTGTTGACAATAATGACCTTGTCTGCAACTTTCGATAGCGCTAAGCCATAAGCCTTATTTTCTTCGTACTCTTTTCCGCCAAGTTCAACAAGTCCAGGAGTCACAACAATCTTTCGTCCTGGCATTTTTGACAACACTTCAAGCGCCACCTTGTAGCCTTGAACGCTTGAATTATATGAGTCATCAAGAATGATATTCGTGTCTGTCCTAATAATTTCAAGCCTATGTGGGATAGGGCTCAATTCTTCAATACCTTTTACAATTTGGTCGGCACTTAGTCCTAAACGACACGCCATTTCAGCGCATAAAAGGATGTTTTGAACATTGTGAGAACCAATTAGTTTTGTATGCATCTTGTAAGGTTTTTTATCGATAATCAAAGAGATATCCGTTCCGTTTTCATCAAAAGAAAAGTCTTTTAGAGACACGATACTTTCATCTGTTCCAGTGAGATATTTATCTACAAAATCACACCTATTATAAAGCGTTTTAGCACCTGCGTCTTGACCATTGAAAATAGCAAATCCGCCCTTGCCTTTTAAACTTTCGACAAGTTCAAATTTAGTATTAAGGATGTTTTCTTCCGTTTTAAAAGTCGAAAGATGTTGATTGCCAACACCAGTAATTATTGCATACTTAGGAGAAATTAAATTGCAAAGTTGCTTAATGTCGCCTTTATTTCTAGCCCCCATTTCAGCAATTAAAACCTGGTCGTCAAGTGTCAAATAATTGTTTACAACCTTGCAAAGTCCTAACAAAGTATTAAAACTGTGCGGGCTCATACATACTTTATATTTTTGCGACAAAATGCTATTTAAAATATATTTTGTGCTCGTCTTTCCAAAACTTCCTGTAATACCTATTCTAATTAGGTCGTCTGGACACTTTTTCAACTTGCTTTTTGCTTGCAAAACAAATTTCTTTTCAATTCCCTTTTCAATCGGAAGCATAATCATGTGTACGAAAGGCACAAAAATTGGCATAAAAAGCGGGACAAGACAAAGCGCGCCAAATTTCAAAAAGTGCAAATACTCTGTCGACAACGCAATAACAAGAAATGAAAATATTGTTACAAAAAAGAACATCGCGACATTAAGCCTTGTCATCCTCTTTGTGTTTTTTAGCGGAATTTTCTTAGGCGCTGAATACAAGTTTACGATAAAAACTATTGTAAAATAAAAGTAAAAAACAAGTCCAATGTAAGAATAAAGTTCTTGCGAGTGATACACGTCAAAAAGAGCGTTGGTTACAAGAACGCAAAAAATACTAAGGAGACTTAGCATCACCATTCGTCTTGCATAACTGCCCTTTGTCTCTTTTAGCCACACAAAGTAACCTTTAATTTTGTAGCCAGAAAGTTGGATGATTTGAAAAAATTTATACGACGCAAAACACATCAACACGCCATTTATGACGGAAAGTGCTATTGCAATATATAAAATTATATTGTTTGAAAAAAACGCCATTTTTCTTCCTTTTTAATCAAAAAGACCCTTTAAAAAAATCAATCTAAAAAGTCGTGAAGTATGCGTAAAAACTCTTTTGCATTTTCTAAATAAGCAAAATGTCCACCTTGCACACATATTACCCCACAATCTTTTATATGCTTTTTATAGATTTTTGTAAAGTAAAATGGCGTCTCTTTGTCATTTTTGCCCCAATAAAGCAAAACTGGGCACGAAATATATCGTAAAAATTTAGTTTGGTCGTAGTTAATTACATTAACAAAAGTTGCTTTTGACATCGGGCTTAAAGCCATATAGTCAGAACTTCCGAACTTTTTTAATCTTTTAAAATCTAAAAAACCACACTCGCACAAATATTTTGTTAATTTATACCTGACGATTTTGACCTTTGTTTTAAAATTCTTTTTCTTTTTTATTCCCGCACCGCCCGTTATAACCATTTTTTGTGGTGTGAAACCTAGTTTACACATTTCTACCGCCACGCGCGCCCCGAAAGAATGAGCAACTATGTAAAACTTATCAATGTTGTTTTCTTTAAGTAACTGAATAACAATCTTCGCATAAAGCGAGACACTAAGCGGTGCCACAGGCTCACTTGACTTCCCAAAAGGCGGAAACTCCACCAAAAAATTTTTTCTATCTTGAAAGGTTCTTGCAAAAAACAAAAAACTTCTTTCGTCTCCGCCCCACCCATGCAAGAAAACAATTGGCGTTTCTTTACCATTTCCTACAATTTCATACGAGAAGTCGACAAATGCACCTTTTATTATCATTTCCACTCCTAAAAATAGGATATGAGAAATTGTAAAAAAAAGATAAATTTATATAAGGTCACATTTTACCCACAAAATCCACGTAATTAGTGCCACATAAAAAATTCATATGTCATACTTCGCTTTTTTATAGTTCTTACTTTTAACCAAAAAGTACTTTTTAAAAATTTTACTTTTATTGTTTTTTAGTTTCGATGTTTTTTAAACTCTACAACAACTATACTTTTAGTATTTTGAGCACAAGAAAATCTTGGAACACCCAAGACCTTTTTATAAATAGCAAAACATAATAAGTGCATCGCTTGTTTTATAGTAATTTTTTCGCACATTAGCCACAACAAAGCCGTTTTTTTTATAAAAATTCTGAGCAATTTCGTTTTTTTCGTCAACTTCTAAAGACAATGACTTCTTATTTAACTCTTTTGCAAATTTTTTGGCTCTCTCTAGAAGCACGCCACCTATTCCCCTATTTTGAAATTCTTTTTCAACCGCAATTTGAATGATGTTTAGGTCATCGTCATAAATATATAAGCCGATATATCCTACGGGGTTACTGTCTAAAAGTGCTACAAAATATTTCCGCGTGTCCCTTACAAACTCATCAAAAAATTGTTCCTTCGTCATTTTATCGTTTGACAAAAGAACAAAATCTTGGATTTCAAAGAGTTTTTCTTTATATTCGTCAGTAAAATCAATTATTTTTAGCATTTTTCAAATTTTCCTCGGCTTGCGACAACGCCATATACGCAATACTAAGTGAGTTACAATCTGTAAAATCACCCGCTTCACATCTAGATTTGAAATAGTCTACATAATCCTTTGGACTCAAAACTATTTTTTCAGTCTCAATATTTCCTACTTTATCCAAATTAAGCGCAAATAATTTCTTACTTTTAAAAACAGACAATTTATCGTTTTCCAAAATATATTTTTCAAAATCCCCGTTTTTTCTCTCTCCAACATAACATTTTGTAGCGGTGCATTTGATTAAAACTAAATAGTTTTCATTACACATTTTAGAGCAAACAAAATTTAAAAAATCTAGCATATTTATACCGACAAGCTTAATTCTTTTATAAACATAACAAAACGCTTTTGCCGTCGCGACAGCAAGCCTTACACCAGTAAAAGAGCCAGGACCTACAACTACGCCTATTGTGTCAATATTTTCGAGTGTAACCTTATTTTTTTCAAGTATCCTTTCAATTTCAGGCAAAAGGAACTCTTGATGTTTCACTTGCGCAGGGCAACTGCTTACATCGCAATCTCCATTATTTTCCAAAATCACAACCAAATTTTCCGTACTAGTGTCTAAAATCAAATTCATTTTCGTCCCTTCCGTCTCTAAATCTTGTTATACAAAACAAAAATTAGTATTCCTCTAAAATAATATTTCTTGTCTTTTTACCTAGTTTAACAATGGTTATTTTTTTATAATGTGGTGGAATGTAATTTGCAATGTTTTCCGCCCACTCTACAAAAACAATCCCATTTTTATCATTTATCGCGTCAAAAAAGCCAATATTGTCAATCTCTTCTTCGTCATTTAGACGGTACATATCAAAATGATAAAAGTTATTCTCGCCTTCATTGTACTCGTTTAAAATAGTAAAGGTCGGACTGGTAATGTTATTTTTTACATTTTTTTCACGTAAAATCGCGCGAGTAAAGACGGTTTTTCCAGCGCCCAAATCGCCTTGTAAGACAACAAAGTCACCCGCTTTTAACTCTTTTGCAAATTTTTTTGCAACCCTATTTGTCCCCTTTTCACCAAAGGTCAGTTTAGAAAATACAATTTTTTCTTGATTAACATCTTTTGAAAAGCAATAAAAATATTTCTCAAGTTTGTTAAATATAAAAGGTAGTAAAAGCAATACAACTGCCATAATCGCAAGAGAAATTGCAAAGCGCACAATCATAAGTTTTGCAAAAAGTGAAAAGGCCCAATAAAGAACCGACAAAATAGCAACGATAATTAAGGCCTTAAAAGTAAAAAATAATAAGTTATTTTTTACTTTATATTTTATAAATCTATTTTCCACATAAGAAAACAATATAAGCCCCGTCATAAAACCGCACACATCAAAAATGTATTCGTGCCCAACAACATCACCCCATTCTCCGATGTACATAAAGAGGATTGAAACTGGCACAACTACCATTAAAAGTGAGTAGGCGTTATTTGGAATTGCCTTGATAAAATGAAAAAATAGAACATAAATAAGAACTCCAAAAACAAGCCCCATTACTAGGTCGACCAAAAAACTTTCCGCTAAAAAACATTCAAGCAGTCCAACACAAAAACAAGCGATTAACCCTAAAAGAACGGGCAAACAAATCCACCACTTATTTTTTTTATGCGTAAGTTTAAGCGTCATCACGCCAAAAATTCCCGCGGTATTCATTGCTCTTAAACTTGGAAAACTACCCCAGTTGGCGCCATTTCTCACGGCAAAAAGTTCGGGATTTTTAATATATGGTTTTGGGCTATTTACAACATTTTTTAAAAAAATACCACCAAAAATGAAGGATAAACTATAACAAAATCCAAGTTTTATCGCGTCGTCTTTTTTTATAAGCAAAAACACTATTGCAAACAAAAAAACAAACGCTATATGCGAAAAAAACAAGCTAAAAATCTCCATGAGGATACAAAAAAAAGGAGATTCAAAAGATTGAATAGATTGAATTAAACTCATTTTTTAGCCCTTTTTTTCATATTTTCCGTGCCAAAAGACATTTTTTTATTGTCCGTAACGCCAGCTGTTTTGTCTTTTTTTGTCGCAAGTTTTTTTTCGTCTTGTTCAGGATTTTTTTCAGCATTTAATTTTCTTTCATTATTATCTGACTTAATCTCTTCACTGTTCTTTCTTTTATTTATGGAAGATTGTTCTTTATTTTTATTAAGTTTTATCTCGCGTTCTTGTCTTTTTTTTAACTCGTTATTTTTGCGTTTTTCTTCTTCTTGTTTCTTTTTTTCCAGCATTTCTTGCTTTTTTCTTTCGGTTTCCAAAGTTGAGTTTATTCTTTTTAAACTAAATTCATTTTTGCCGTCGCTTAAAAGTTTTTGTAAAGAATATTTTTCGCGTTCTTCCTTAGTAAAAAGGTGGACAAGAACATTGTCAAAGTCAAGCACGACCCAAGTACTCAAAATAAAGCCTTCTCTTTCTAAGCTAGGAAAGTTGTTCTCTCGTGCTTTTTCCTCAAGGTAGTCACAAATTCCATTTATGTGCGTACTACTATTCCCCGTTGCGATAACAAAAAAATCTGCAACATTGTGCATTTTTGTTGTATCACAGACAACGATGTCCTCTGTTTTTTTTTCTTCAAGAAAATTGCAAATATCAATTACTTTTTGTGGAATATTCATACTCTACCCCCACTATATGTTAGAAAATTTAAAGAAAAAACACAAGCAATTTTCCGCGATTTTTGTGTTTTAAGTAAAGAAAGTGTGTTTTTTAGATAAATTTGGCAACAATTAGGTTATGGAAAATCTAAAAAAACGCTTAAAAGGGTTGACACTTGCTCAAATCATCGACTTTATTTTAACAAATATCGCCTTGTTTTTAATACTTTTTGCATGGTCACGATTCATTTTTAAAAAAAGCGGGTCGTGGGTTCCTTTTGTTGTAACATTTTCAATAATTATTGCGTGGAATACTATAAAACTGACCTTTAAATTAACCAAAAAGTGTTTAATTGTTCCACAAAATGAAGGCGAAAAGTGGGCATATTTTGTTTCTACGCAAAATGAGTGTGATAATTTAGATTTTCTTATTCGGTTATATGGTGACGACGCACAAAAGCTATCAAATAACCTGTTTTTATTGCCAAGCGGTGTTGGAATTGGTTTTGACTTTTTTGAAAATGAATTAAGCGACATAATGGCGCTAAAAATTATCCGATTTGCTAAGGAGCAAAACATAAAACAAGTGGCTATTTATTGCATTGAATACGACAAAAAAATTAAATTGTTTTTGGAAAATATAAAAGATATTGAAGTTGCTATTTGCGATAAAAATTGTCTAGCACATAAAGCACAAAAGGCGGGACTTACCCCGCCAAATATTTTTGAACAAAAATCAAAAAATAAAATCAAATTTAAGGAATTTCTATCAATCAGTCTTTCCCGCGAAAAGGCAAAAAGTTATTTCCTAAGCGGAATTTTAATATTTTTTTGCAGTCTCATCGTTAGACGAAATATTTATTATGTCCTTATGAGTTCTCTACTCTTTTTGCTTGCCATTCTTTCCCTTCGCAAAAAGACTAGCCCCATAAAACACGGATTCTGGGAATAAAAAACTTTTTTAATTAAAAATCCAAGCAATGATTTTTATTGTCTTTATTGAACCTATAAAGAATTATTTTTCTTCCAATAACACCCACAACTTCGCAAGATAAAATATCTTGCAAGGAGTCAGCAACTTCTCTTGGCGTCAAATCGCAATTTTGGAGGACGCTAATTTTGATTACTTCTCTTTTTGTAATTGCTTGATTTATGCCCTCAATCGCGTTTTTACTTAGTCCGTCTTTACCAATTTGTGCGACGGAATCTTCCGTTGATACGAGTGATTTTAATTTCGCTCTATTTTTTGATGTTAACATATTATTTTCCTTTTAAAATTTATACCCATATAAGCGAGCTTTTTACCCCAAAAATTAGGCGTTTTCGTGCCAATTTCAACCTAATGGCATAAAATTACTCAATATATTCAAAATCGACCTTCCCGATTCTAATTGTATCGCCATCTTTTACGCCCTTTTCTTTAAGCATATCAATTATGCCGTCATTTTTGAGCCTTTTCCAAAAATACGAAAGTGATTCGTAGTCATTGACGACAATTCCGCGTGAAATATTGTCAATAAATCCGCCACTAACTTCATACAAATGTTCACCTAACTTTTCAACATTGATAGCGGTTGTGTCCTTTTTATCAAACCCAAACTCTTCCACATCAACAGGCACTTGTGGTGGCAATTTTTCGAGTTGTTGCCAAATATTTCTTATAAGTTCTTCAATATTTTCCCTACAAACCGCCGAAATTGCAACAACTTTTTTATCCTTTCCAAGTCGCATCTTAAATTCGTCAACCGCAAAGAAGTCTCTTAATCGGTCGATTTTATTCAAAACAACAATTTGTGGAAGCGACGCAAGTTTTGCATTAAACTTTTTAAGTTCGTCGTTAATCGTCAAATAATCAAGGAAAGGTTCACGCCCGTCCTCGCTTGAAATGTCAATAACATGAACAAGCATTCGGGTCCTTTCAATATGTCTTAAAAAGTCGTGTCCAAGCCCTTGACCGTCACTTGCCCCTTCAATTAGTCCAGGGATGTCCGCGACAACAAAACTATGCTCATAATATTTTACGACACCCAAATTTGGCGTCAGGGTCGTAAAATGATAGTTCGCGATTTTTGGCTTTGCGTTTGAAATAACAGAAAGCAAAGTACTTTTACCGACATTTGGATAACCAATAAGCCCAACATCAGCAAGTGTTTTAAGTTCTAGGCGCACTGCGTACTCTTTTGTCGTTTCGCCCGTTTGCGAAAAGTGTGGAGCTTGTCTTGTAGCGGATTTGAAAAAACAATTTCCCTTTCCACCCTCGCCCCCACGAAGTAAAACGACATCTTTATCAAGGTAGAAAAGATCGGCAATAACTTTCCCCGTTTCGTCATCTTTTACGACCGTTCCTTGTGGGACTTCAATCACCAAATCTTCGCCCGATTTACCAATTTTGTTGTTTGTTCCGCCAGGTTGCCCATTTTCCGCTCTAAAATGCGAATGAAAACGAAATCCAACCAAATTGTTTAGGTCGCGTGACGCGCGAAAAATAATATTCCCACCGCGCCCGCCGTTTCCGCCGTCAGGTCCGCCATTTGGAATACCTTTTTCGCGTCTAAAAGAAATTGCTCCTTTCCCGCCATTTCCCGCTTTTATATAAATTTTTACATTATCAATAAACATTTTTGATTTTCCTTTCTTGTAAAAAAATTAAAATAATGCGTTTTTATTATTTTTTTCACCTAAAAACACGCACAAATTAAACTCTTTGCATATTTTTAATTACAAAAACCTCTTTTACAAAGTTATTATACTAAAACTTGTCCGAAAATCAAAGAAAAAAGTAAAATTTGAGCTATTTTTTATTATTTTGTCTATAAAAATCACAAATTTCGCAGAGTTCGCACTCGTTGCACGCTGGATTTTGAGATTTACACACATATCTCCCAAATAGGACTAAAAAATGATGAAAGTCGCCCCATTTTTCTTTCTCTATCGCCTTTTGGAGTGCAAGTTCCGTGTCGAGTGGCGTTTTTGTTTTGCAAAGCCCAACTCTATTTGCAACTCTAAAAACATGAGTGTCAACGGCAATTGCGGGCTTTTTAAATCCCGTCCAAAGTGTCACATTTGCAGTCTTGCGCCCCACTCCAGCCAATGATAAAAGGTCGTCAAAGTTATCAGGCACGACGCCGTCAAAACGCGCAACCAAGTCTTTTGCCATATTCACAAGGTTTTTTGCCTTGTTTTTGTAAAAGCCACAAGAATATATCTCTTTTTCAAGTTTCTCTATGGACGCATTCGCCAGGTCTTTTGGTGTGGGATAAATCTTAAAAAGAGACTTTGTCACTTGGTTCACTTTTTTGTCGGTACATCGCGCGGACAAAATAACCGCAACTAGAAGTTCATAATTATTTTTGAAATCTAGTTCGCATTTTGCCACTTCGAATCGACCTTTCATTTTATCATATACAACATCCGCTTTCGTACTCATATTGTTATTTTATCACACTTATTGAAGTTTTAAAAGTTAATTTTAGACAATTGAAAAAATATCATTATCATATTTATATATCCCAGCAAAAGTGTAAAATTGTCTGCGAGACAAAATCTGTTTTGCCGTTTCAAGAGCGATAAAATCAATCTTTATCGAGACTCCGCACGCAACTGAAATTTTCCGTGGTGTGTTAACTATTATTGCGCGGTAGCCGTAAGAAGATAACAAATTTGCGAATTTCATAGTTTCCGACCTTGCACGGAAAACAACAAGATAGTTTGACATATTGTTACTTCCTTTTTGTGGGGTTACCCACGTAACAATATATTATTTGTTTTAATTTTTTGTTTTTTTAAACATTTTTTATTTTTTTAAATATTTTTTTACTGTACTTTCTAGCGCTTAACTTTTTAAGTCAAATTATAAATAAATATTGTAAAAATAAACGAATGGTCAAAAAATGATAAATAAAAAATATACTCTAAAATTTGAATTACTTGATTTTTATACTGTTTTTTCGTTTTTGTTGTGTTTTTTTAAAATTTTACAACAAATTTTCGTTCGGGGCGACCGCAAGGTCGACCGCTCCGCGCTTTACCCCCGCGACCGCCCCCGCTCATTATCAAATTTTTGTCATTTATCATATTATTTGTAAGATGAAAATGATATATTTTGATAACGGCGCAACTAGCCACTATAAACCTTTTTCCGTCATTTGGGCATTTTTAAAAAATGTAAGAGCGTCCGCTAACCCAGGCAGGAGCGGTCATAAACTAAGCCTAAAAAACGCCTTTGAAATTTACAAGTGCCGTGAAACCGTCGCAAAACATTTCGGCGCCGAACAAGTTATTTTTACAAAAAACTGCACCGAAGCACTAAACATTGCCATTCTTGGAATTGCACGAAAAATGGGCGGACACATCATATGTTCGTGCTTTGAGCACAACTCAGTCCTTCGCCCACTTCACGAACTTCAAAAGGCAGGGACAATTTCGCTCACCGTCGTTTCGCCAGAAAACGGAAAATTTATAACCTCTCGCGACATAGAAAAAAATCTTAAAAGCGACACAACTCTCGTTTGTGTGGGTGCCGTTTCAAATGTTACTGGCACGCAAAATGACATCGAAAATATCGGAAAATTGTGCAAAAAACGGAGCGTTCTCTTCCTTGTCGACGACGCACAAGGTGTCGGGCATATTAAGGTCAATATGGAAAATATCGATTTTTTGGCGTTTAGCGGACATAAAGGTTTTTTGACTCCACAAGGAATCGGGGCTCTTTGTATCGCGTCACAAACACTTCCCTTGCCCCTTGTCTATGGCGGAACAGGAACTGAAAGCGATAATCTCTATCAACCACTCTATCCGCCCGAAAGTTTAGAAAGTGGCACACTCGCAACAAGTTTGATTTGTTCTTTGCGGGCTGGTGTCCTGTACGCCGAAAAAAATTTCGAGCGCCATTATGAGAAAACGCTCGAACTTACACAATATTTAACGAAAAAATTAAAGGAACTTGACTTTATAACTCTTTACTCTTCGCCAAATCCAAGTGGAGTGGTATCTTTTAATGTAAAAGGCTACGACTCTACGGAAACAAGCGACTTTTTAAGTTCCCGCTATAACATCGCCACCCGCGGTGGACTCCATTGCGCCCCACTCACGCATAAACATTTTAACACCCTTTCTCAAGGAATGGTCCGCGTGAGCCTAAACTTTAAAAACACCCACCACCAAATCAACATTCTCTTAAAAGCGTTAAAAGAGTTGAATAATAAGAAAAATAATAGTATGTAACATTTTTTACAGTTAGCTATCAATGTGGAGCATCTTTATCGTAAATCCAAAAAACACCAATTTGTTTTATTTGCCCATCGTTACAAACAAATTCTATAGAGCCTATTTTTTCAGTAGCACTTATTGACTCATGTTCTTTATAATAAGGTCCCCAATCGGATGTTACAAAAGCTGCTTGACTGCAACTAAACAAATCATTCGTACAATTAATATAAATAGTGCATGTGTAGGTAGCAATACAAAAAGAAGAATATCCCATCGCTACATTTTGTGTCATATAAACGCTCTCCAAACTATCACACGAACTGAACGCACAAGAGCCAATTTTCGTTACACTTTGAGGGATAACAACACTTGTTATTCTTTCGTCTGAAGAAAAAGCGCTCTCAGGAATATTTTTAACCTTATTTGATATAATGATTGTTGTGTCGTTTCCGCCATATTTCGTTTCCGTTGTATAATTTGGTGTCATAAAACAAGTGTAAAGATTTGTGTTTGAATCTGGCAAGTCATACCAACTCTCTAAGGTAGAGTCGGCAGTTGATGTGCAATACATTTTTCCTGGGTCGTTATATGACAATGAGCCCACAACCGCGGAATTTGTACAAAAATAGTAAAACTCTGCACCATTGCTATTTGTTAGGTCGTCAATACTTGAAACTTTGCCAGATGCAGTGGTTGTTCTATCACTAAAAGAACCGTTTAAGTATGATGTTGTAGACGACGAGTCAATAATTGGTGTAGGTCCAACGATTTTAAACTTTGTACCATCATTACTCTTTTGGACTGAAACTGTACCATTATTTATTACTGAACCGCCATTATTTACAAAATTTATTGAAACATTTGAATCTTCTATTGGTGAATTTGGCCCCGATTTAGTGAGAGCCCAATTGAGAGAACCGCTAAGATTTGCGTTGCGGGCGGTGTTAGCGATGCGGAGTTTAATTGAATAGGTGGTTGATTTGTCTGGCGTTACTTCAATTGGCATTGACATTTTAGGATTGTATGCCCCATCATTAAGGGCGTATGAAAACTCAATGTTGCTTGCAGTTGTTGAATTGTCTTTATATTCAAGTGTTGCATAATATGTTTCTACCGCGGTGAATGTATATGTAATGATTAAATCTTGTTCGGCAGTTAATGCGATACTACTTTCCGTTGGGTTAAGTAAACTTGTAGTCGTTGGTGCAGTGGATAAGAAACTTACTGTCTTACTCCCACTACTTGTAACCATATCAGTTGTTGATATAACGGCACTTGTATTTTTGTTAACTTTACTGTACTTAGCACTTACTGTACCTTCTATATCAGTTGCGACATAAAGTACACTTACACTTGTACCTACCCCTTGCGTTCCACTGGCGAGTACAATTATTGTAGCAATAAGCCCCACTACAATCACTAAGCACACCGAAAACGCAACTATTGTCCATTTCTTTTTCATTTTATTTTTTCTCTCCTTTTCATCTTTTGAAATAAAGATTTAAGTTATTCACACAATTCACACAAGAATATACTTTATTTCAGTTTACCATTAGCCCTCACCCC
>CALBHW010000022.1 GCA_937893125.1 uncultured Clostridia bacterium | reverse complement strand
ATTCAACTAACATTCAACTAACATTCAACTAACATAAAAAAGGCCTAAAAGGGGAAGAAATGGAAAATAAAGATAAATTTATTTGGACGACAAAGGTAAGCGATAAAGGGCAAATAGTTATTCCGAAGGAAGCGCGCGATGTTTTTAACATAAAGCAAGGCGATACGCTTATTTTGTTTGGCGACAAATCAAAGGGGATAGCGATTGCAAAATATGATGATTATTTGAAATTTGCGCACGCTATTTTTAATGCAAAGGGGGACGATAGTTGTGATTAAGATTGAAAATGTTGTCAAATCGTATGGTAAGGTAAAAGCGCTAAAAGGTGTTTCGCTCGAAGTGCAGGACGGCGAATGCTTTGCACTTTTGGGGTTAAATGGTGCGGGGAAAACTACGCTACTAAACATTTTGTCGACTTCTCTAAATATGGATTCTGGTAAGGTCACAATGAACGGTTTTGACCTCACCACCGAAAGAGAAAATGTGCGCAAAATAATAAACATTTCGCCCCAAGAAACGGCAGTTGCAAAAAATTTGACTGTAAAGGAAAACTTCGAACTTATTGCCGACCTTTATAAAATCGTGGACAAGGAAGAAAAAATCGCGAATTTAATTGGCGAATATGCTTTAGCTGAAAAGGAGAATACGCTTGCTAAAAAACTTAGTGGCGGGCAAATGCGTCGTGTAAGTGTTGCCTTGTCGCAATTGACAGAGCCAAAGATTTTGTTTTTAGATGAACCAACCTTGGGGCTTGATGTTAAGGCACGCAACATTTTGTGGAAAAGTATTCGCAAAATGAAGAATAAGATGACGATTATCCTAACGACGCACTATCTCGACGAAGTCGAAAGCCTTGCGGACAGAGTGGGGATAATCTCGCGTGGAGAAGTGAAAGTCGTTGGCACTATTAAGGAAATTGAAGAAATGTCGAACTCAAAGAGTCTAGAAGAAGCCTTTTTGAAATTGACGGGGGACGAAGAATGAAAAGTTTGGTAAAAAGAAATTTGCGCGAAATGGTGCGCGACCCATTAAGTTTAGTCTTTTGCGTGATTTTTCCGCTTGTAATGCTTGTTTTTATGTCGCTCTTGTTTAAAAATTTTGATAGTGTTCCGCCAAATTTTGAGATTAAAAATTACGCTTGCGGAATTTGCGTGTTTGGCTACACTTTTTTAACTCTTTATGTCGCTTTTCAAATTTCGGGCGATAAAAATACTTCTTTTATTAAAAGAATAAAGATTTCGCCGACATCTAATTTTAGTTATTTATTTAGTTTTTTCATTTCAGGAATGACCATTGCGCTCGCACAAACCATTTTGTTTTTTCTAGTTGCGCTTATTTTTGGGTTTCCATTTGATGGCAATTTATTCTTAAGCATCCTTTATGGGATGATTAGTGCGAGTTTTTATGTCGTTGCGGGAATTTTTGTGGGCGTAATTTGCTCAAACGAAAAGCAAACGGGACCTATTTCTTCAATATTTATTTCATTAACGAGCATTCTCGGTGGCGTTTTTATGCCTGTATCGACCTTTACGGGCTCATTTGCAACATTTATAAATATTTTACCTTTTGTTCATACCGTTGATATGATAAGTAACCTTCAAACGATTGGCGCTGGCTCTATTTATCCCCATATTCTTTGGGTGATAGGTTACACAGTGCTTCTAACGGCGCTCATTGTGTTAATTGAAAAATGTAGAGCAAGAAAATAGTCGGGGCTTATAGTCGAGTCATATGTTTATAAAATTTGTAATATAAACGCGCTCTGGACTGGACTGTTGCTATTTTTGAGAGTTGAACCTATGAATTAAAGTAGAGAAGTGTGTTTGAAAAACAATTCTCTTTGCTAAATAGAAAAAAGAACCTTCAACTATTACCGTTTAAATCTGGCGCTAATATTAAAAAAGAGCATATTTAGGAATTTCCTAGATTACGCTCTTTTTTATCATTTTATTGTCAAGCAAAGATAAAAAAGAACAAATGTAAAAAAGTATTTGTCCTTTATAAATTTGTTTGTGTTTTTAAAATTATTCTTTTCCGCCGTCGTTAATAAACAAAATGCCCAAAGTGCCAGGACCACAATGGCTACAAATTGTTCCGCCTGCTTGTGTAACATAAATATTTTTAAATCCTTTTTCTTGGAGTTTTCCATACAAAAGGTCGACTGTTTTTTGGTCGGCTGTTGAATATGTTATAAACACGACGTCTTTGTCTGGGTTGTCAAACTTTTGGAAAATATCATTAAAGTATGAATTTGTAACATTTCCAAAAAGACCAAAGAACTTTTTACCAGTAATCATTTTGCCATCTTTAACCAAAATCTCTGGCTTAATTTTTAAAATGTTTGCACCAAAAAGTTGCAAAGAGTTGCAACGGCCACCTTTATATAGGTAGTCAAGCGTGTTGATAAAGAAACTTGCTTGAACACTTGATGTTCTTTCGTTTAATTTTCTTTCAATTTCACCTAAACTTTCGCCCTTGTCGATAAGTTTTCTAGCGTAAATAGCAAGAAGAGCAATGCCTGTTGAAAGTGACCTAGAATCTATAACTGCGACCTTGTCTTTTCCGATTTCTTCCGCAAATGCGCGTGCGTTTTCATAGGCGGAACTCATTTCGCTTGACAAAGAAATATGCACAACGGCGTCGTATTCTTTGAGCATATTTGTGAAATGTTCTTTGAATTGTTCTCTATTGACTGCCGAAGTTTTTGGCAAAACCTTTGTTTTTGATACATAATCAAAAATGCGCGCGGAGATACCTTGTTCATCGAGTACCATATCGTCGCCCAAAAGGATTGTGAATGGTGCGGTTTTAATGTTATATTTTTCGAGAAGCTCTACTGGCAAGTCTATTGTTGTTTCTGCTGATAATCCTATTTTCATAATTTCACTCCTATTTTTAAAAAAAGATAATTAAAATTACCGATATAAATATTTTATTTAATTTTTATTTTATTACAAATAATTTTATGCCCCATAGTCTCTATATTTTGTTCTGCCAGTATAGAATATTCTTTTACACTCTACTACTAGTAGAGCGAGCAAAAGTTAACTCTACTCACGGTAGAATATATTTAAAAAGCGCCCAAAAAGAGTTGCATTATATTTAAAAATGTTATAAAATGACTGTATGGAAGATGTTAATCAAATAATAGCAAATAATTTGGCGACTTTAAGAAAAAAATCGAAATTGACTCAAATGCAACTTGCTGAAAAAATAAACTACTCGGATAAGGCAATTTCAAAATGGGAAAAGGGAGAGTCAATTCCAAGCATAAATGTACTTATGCAACTTGCGGATTTTTATAATGTCAAAATTGATGACATTGTTTATGAAAAGAAAGTTGTTGCGCCAAAGAAAAATAAGTTTTGGGGACGAGCGATTTTTGCGCTTTTACTGTTTGCGACTGTGTGGCTTGTAGCAACCATATGCTTTGTAGTTTTTAAGTTCATTCCGTCGATTACTCGCGAATGGTTGTCCTTTATTGTTGCCATTCCTGTTTCTTTTTTTGCGTTATCACTATTTTCTATTATTCTAAAAAATACGCTTTGTACCAGTATCTTTGCTTCATTTTTTGTCTGGACGACAATTTTGGCAATAAGCCTACTTATAAATTCCTATCAAATTTGGATTATCTATCTTATTGGTTGTCCTTTGCAACTTATAATAATTTTAGGTGCTATTCTTCATTATTTGCGTCATAGAGTAAAGGAGTAAATTTATAGTTAAGTCTATATTGATAAATGAATTATGCAAGACCTTCAATTAAAGATTTCCACAAAAATTGTTCAGTTATAGATAATTGGGTAGTATAGAAAGTTTATTGACTAAAAAAGCGACTAATTAAAGTCGCTTTTTATCATATTTTTTCAATTTCGCTTATAATTTTTTCTCTACATTTATTAAGCCCGTCAAAATTCATACTTTTTATATAAAAATTTTCCACTTTTTTGTGATAAAATTTTGCCTTTGCAATCATTTTGCCCGACAATTTTATAAAATTTGACATTTGATGATAGGTTTTAAGGGTGGAAGGTGAAATTTCAGCGGAAAACAGAGTGTTAATTTGCGGAATATACACGCTCTCAATGCGATTTTCTTCAAAAAGCGAGAAAAAGCAAATGTGATTGATGCTCAAACTATTTAGTGATTCGTTAAACTTTTTTAAAAGGTCTGTCGATGCGAGATAGTTTGAGTCAAGTGGAATGTTTTTAAATCCGTTTTTGTCTCTTAAACTTTTTATTCCGTCTGGTGAAACAAAGGATAAAAATAGCGTTCTTTCTTGCGGAATACTGCTCTTTTTTGTTTTAGGAATAAGAGATAGGAGTTTATTTAATTCGCTGTCAAAATTTGTTTTTTTGTTTAATTTTTTCTCGTTACCAAAAAGGTCTCCCGCGCATTTTAGGTAGTTGTACGCAAGGGAAAAACAAAGCGCTTTTTTCTTAAGTAGTTCTTCTATTTGGTTTTTGTGCTTTTTGACATTTTTACCGATGTATTCGCCAAGATTGACAATGTTTTCCGTGACACCAGGAATGGTTGCTTCTGTTACGTGTGGTGCCGTTCCGTCTACAATTGCAACATTTTTTCTGACAATTCTTACGCCGTCAAGGCTATCGGAGTCGGACGAACAATAAAAATATTCGACATCTTCGCCCTTTTTCTCAAAATATTCTCCCACCTTTTTCATAAAGGTGCTTTTTCCTGTGCCAGGACCGCCCTTTAAAATGTAAGTTGTGCCGTTAGGGCAGATATTATTAAAGCAATTCTTAAAGCCGTAGCAGGTGTTTGCTGAACCTAGATAAAAATTTTTTTCCATATCACTATTTTATGATTTTTCAAGAAGGTTGTGACAAAAAACGAGAAAATTATTTAAGACAAAATGAAAAGAACAGGAATAAAAATACACTTATTTCTATTTTTTTACATTTTCTGCCTAGCCATATAATTGGTTTTAGAGTTTTTAGTTATAAGATTGAAAAAATAAGATTTTATTTTTATATTTTTTTATCTAATGTACTTTTTTTGCTTTTTAATGCGCTTTGTTCTTAAAAAAACTTGCACAATGAAAAGGAAAAAAGCATAAAGTGATTTTAGGAGCAGGAGATGAGAAGATTTTTTTTGCAACAAAACGATAATAGAACAAATTACATAAATAAAATTTTGCAAGAAATGGGAGAAAATACGCTGGATTTTGAGCCAAATTTGGACAAAATTACAAAAAAAGACATTGTGATTGTAACGCCCGCGTTTAAGTGGACGGAAGAAATAGCGAAAAAAATTCCGCGCGGTACAACTGTTTTTGGCGGAATGTACAAAGATGCAAAAGACTATATTGAGCAGTTAGACTATCACAATTTTATGTTGGACGAAGATTTTGTTTTAAAGAACGCAACTTATACGGCGGAAGGATTTTTGGTGGATTTGATAAAAAATACAAAAATGTCGCTTTTTGAACAAAAGATTTTGATACTTGGGAGCGGACGTGTCTCAAAAGCTGTTCAATATATTTTGTATAGACTGTCTGTGCCTTTTGATGTCGCGATGAGAAATGAAAAAGAACTTAATCTCGCTAAACTTCTTACTAAAAGGGCGGTTAATATAAAAGACTTAAAAGAAGTTATAAAAAATTATGACACAATTATAAACACAATTCCTTTTGAAATTTTCGAAGATTATATCAAAGATGACTTTAAATCAGATGTTGTTATTTTTGAATTAGCAAGCAAAAAATGCTTAGATGTGAATAATTTGCCTGATATAAATTATGTTTTTTGTCCTTCTATTCCGTCAAAGTATTTGGGGGATAGTGCGGGAAAGTTGATGTTGCAGTTTGTTTTGGATGCTTTAAAATTGAAATTTAATTAAAAAATGACTTATTGTTTTTAAAAAAAGTTCATCTAATTAAAAAAAATAAGTATTTTGATTAAAGGAAAATGTAAAAAAATTTAAAGAAATGATAAAAAAGTTTTAAATTAGAACTAAAAACATATAGAAAAATTAAAAAGTACATAAAGGAGAAAAAATTATGAAAATTGGATTAGCAATAACGGGTTCGTTTTGCACGTACGCTAAAATTTTGGAGCAAGTAGATTTGATTATAAGTGCTGGGCATAAGGTAGTGCCTATTGTGTCGAGTGCGGTAAAAAATTTTGATACGCGTTTTGGCAAAGCGAGCGAATTTATAAATGCACTTGAAGAAAAGACTGGAGAAAAAGTTATTTATGACATAGTGGGTGCTGAGCCATTGGGGCCAAGCAATGCGTTTGAAGTTTTGGCGATTGCACCTTGCACGGGAAACACTTTGGCAAAAATTGCGACTGGAATAAGCGATGACGCGGTTACGATGGCTTCAAAAGCGCATATGCGAAATTATAAGCCACTTGTAATTGCCATTTCAACGAACGACGCGCTTGGCTTGAATTTAAAAAATATTGCGACGCTATTAAACGAGAAAAAGGTCTACTTTGTCCCATTTAAGCAAGATGACCCTGTAAAAAAGCCAAAATCAATGATCGCCGACCTAGACCTTTTGATGCCTACAATTGAAAGTGCTATAAAGGGCGAGCAAATTCAACCTATTATTTTGCAAGGTTAAATTTTGTGATTAGTAAAAGTTTAAAAAAAGAATGTCTTAATTGTGTAAGGTTGCTCTTAAAAATAATGGGTCTACCAAGAGCGTCTTATTTAAAAAATAAGTATAAATATAAAAAGTTCTCTAAAAAGGGCTAAATAAGTGTGCAAAAGCAGTTAAAAACTTTATCGTTTTGCACTAAAAATATAAATTTTTGCATAAAAAGAGCAAAATTGGCATAAATATTGAATGTTTTTGAAATTTAGTAGTTGACAAATAATAATGAAGTGACTATAATAATTTATGTTCATCGCGGAGTGGAGCAGTTGGAAGCTCGCCGGGCTCATAACCCGGAGGTCATAGGTTCGAGTCCTATCTCCGCAACCAAATTGAAAAAGACACCTTGCGGTGTCTTTTTTTTGTCGTATAAAAATTTTCAAAAAACAATTATAATTATTACATTTTGTCGAGAGTTTTAATCGCAAGAAGATTAAGCGTTTTTTCAAGAAGCAAGACTAAACAAGATGTCTCGTAGAGTAGGGCAGTTTGTTTTGCCTTATTTTCTTCTTTTGAAATGTTCGTTTTTGAGTAATTTGAGTTGAAAATATTTGCTATTTTGTATGCATAGTCGCAAAGAATATTTGGCGACAATGTGTCATATGCTTCAAGAATTGCTTTTTCAAATTGTGTAAACGCAAGAAGTAGGTCTTTATTGCAATAGGAAGAGTCAAAATCGTTTACGACCAAATTATTCTCGCCTAAAACTTTTCTTAAAATTGATTTTGCGCGAGTGAGTGAGTATAGAAGGTATGGACCCGTTTTGCCGTCGAACGCGCAAATTTTATCTGGGTCGCAAATATAATCTTTTGTCCTTAAAATTGACAAATCGGCAAATTTTAACGCCGAAATTGCGACTGAGTCGGCAATATTTGTGTCGTCGGTGTGCTTCCTAGCACTTTCTTTGACCGCATTTATCAAAATTTCAAGGCTCATAGCCTTGCCGTCACGCGTTTTATAAGGCTTGCCGTCTTTGCCGTTGATTGTGCCAAAACCCGCAAAGTCGAGTTTTGGTTTTTTTTCAAAGACTGGATAATCATTGCATACACGGAATAATTGCGTAAAGTGTAGTTCTTGCCTATTGTCTACGACATAAATAACGCGCTCCGCCTTTTGTCTTGTCACGCGGTCGTAAAGAGTTGCAAGGTCGGTCGTGCTATACAAAATCGCGCCGTCGGATTTTACGAGCATAAATGGTGGCATTTCTTTTTTGTCGTCATCGTGTTTTATGTCAACAATGAGAGCCCCTTCGCTTTTCTTAGCATAGCCGTTGTCAACAAAGAATTTGACCATTTTTTCGCTATCGCTTTGCGCGTCGCTTTCGCCTAGCCAAAGGTCAAAATCGACGTTTAGCATATCATAATTTTTCTTCAAATCCTTTTTTGACACGTCGACGATTTGTTTCCAAAGCGCAACATAACCACGTTTTCCTTGTTGCAAGTAATAGGTCGCTTGTTTTGCCTCGTTTAAATAATTTTCGTCGTCTTTTGATTTTTCTCTAGCGGTTGGATAGAGTGTGTTTAGGTCGTCAATAGTGATTGGTGGCTCTTTTGGATATTTGCCCGCAAAATTGTCGTCAAAATAGACTAAATCTGGGTGATTGTGCTTAATTTCGGTGATTACAAGTCCCATTTGAAGCCCCCAATCGCCAAGGTGGACGTCACCTATTGTTTCGCAACCGACAAATCTGCAAATTCGTTTCAAACTTTCGCCAATGTTGGCAGTCCTAAGATGACCCACGTGGAGTGGTTTCGCGACATTCGCGCCACCATAATCGATAATCGTTTTGTAGTGCGTTGCACGAGACTTGGTGTCGTTTTCATAGTTTTCCATAAATTCCACAAGATATTTTGACAAAAATTCGTGCGAAATGGTTATATTTATGTAACCTGGTCTGCACGCTTCAACTTTGTCAGCAACGATTGACTTCATATTGCTTGCGATTTCGCTTGCGATGTCAAAAGGGGACTTATGATAAGTTTTTGCTAAACTCATACAACCGCTTGTTTGATAATCGGCGATAGGAAGAGTGCAAGTTGTTACTGCAAAATTTGCGTCTGTGTAGCCAAGTACGCTTGCTGTGGATTTTAATTCTTCTTCGAGTAGTTCTTCAATATATTTCATTTTTTCTCCTAATTTTATTATATCAAAAAAAATGATTTTGTCTATTTTTATTTGTTTATTTGTTTTTTTTACTTTTTGTTTTTAATTTTTTTTCAAATAGTCTTTTTTTGAGCGTGAAAACCTAAATTGACAACAATTAAATTAAAGATATTTTATAAGAGAGTAAAGATTTTATAAAAATTAGTGTTTTTTGGATGTTTTAACAAGTTTTATCTACAAAAATTACAATTTTCTAAACCTTTTGACACCGTCAGTAAATACAAGGAAGGTAAAGACAATGCACAAAATAAAATCAAAAATTAGCGAGACATAAAAAACTTGTAAAGGTAAGAGTGGGGTGAGTTTAATTAAAATTATTGGGAGGGCGGACACTGGAAGGAGCGAGAACATTGTTAGAAAAACACTCAAACTTTGTTTTATAACTTTAGTTTCGCTCTCGTAATCTAAAATAGGGAAGCAAAGGTTGTAATAAAGCCCCAAAACTGACCCTAAAATTGTGACAAGAGTAGGAAGAATTAGCATTTCAAAAAATTGTGCAAGAGACATATTAAGCATAATAAAAAGTGTTACTGCACTAACAATTATTGCAGGCAATATAACAAGATTGTGTAGTGTGATTTTTGATAAAAACACATCCTTTTCTTTGACGGGGCTAGATTTAAGTAGCCACAAATTTTTTCCTTCAAGAGAAATCGATGACGCTGAAATTGTAGACGACGCAGACATCGCGGAAAGTGCAATTGCGGCGATGAGTGCGATGAAATCTTTTGAACTAAGGCTCATAACTTCGCCTGATAAATCAAGTTGTAAAGTTAAAACGATGACGAGCCCCAAAATCATCATAAAGGGCCCTATAATTGTGTTTATAAAGTAAACGGGCGTTGAAAAATAGTAAGCAGTTTCTTTCCTTAAAAGTAGGGAAAAGGGTGAGCGGGGCTTAGAAAAGTTAACTTTTTTTGTTTTACTTTTGAACCTACTTGTTGACCGCCCAAATGTAAGAGTGAAAAGCAAAATTCCTACAAAAAACACGCCAATTGTAAGCCCCAAAGTGCCTAAAATGTTTTTGTAATTTGGAGTGTAAATGAAGCCCGTGAGACAGCGGGTTAGAAAGTTGTTTTCAGAAAGATAGTACCAAAAGAAGATTGCACAGAAAAGTAGTAGCGAAAAAATTGATTTAAGAATGCCCGAATATTTTGATTTATTGAAAATCCTTTGGACAATAAAGTCAACAATAAATGTGAGACCAACGCTCAAAAAAGGCATAAGGAAACATATAAATATTCCCATAAAAATAACGAGAGCCGAATATCCGACTTTAACGGCGCCAATTATAATGTATGGCGCAAAAATGCAAAAATCGAAGAAAAAATCATAGAAATATTTTCCGACAGTTTTAGATAAAACAATGGTCGATTTTTTTATTGGAAGTGACAAAAGAAAGTCCGCGTCTTGTGTTCTTTTTGTATTGCTTGACCTAAGTCCGCCCATAACAAGTGAAAATAAAATTAGTGTGCTAACGCCCGAAAAAAGTAGGTTTTCTTGGGTGTTTGTTTCGCACAAAACTTCGTACATCGAGTAGGCTTGCATTCCCGACGCAAAAATTATGACAAGTGTAAGAAGGCAAAACAAAACAATGCCAACTTTATTTGATTTGCTCTTTTTCCCACGCAACAAACCGATAGTCATTAAAAAGTTGTATTTTAAAAGGATAAAAAGATTACTCATTTTCGCTCTCCAAGAACACTTTTTCAAGTGAGCCATCCTTTTTAACTTCGTCCATAGTTCCGCTTTTAATTATTTCGCCGTTTTTGATAATAGCGACTTTGTTGCACAATTTTTCAGCGACATCAAGCACGTGAGTGGAAAAGAAAATCGCTCCGCCGTTTGCGACAAATTCTTTAAAAGCGTTTTTTACAACGAAGGTCGCTTTTGGGTCGAGCCCGACAAAAGGTTCGTCCAAAATAAATAGTTTAGGGCTATGTATAAAGGCGGAAATTAGGACGAGTTTTTGCTTCATTCCGTGTGAATAATTGGCTATTAAATCGTTTAAGTTGTCAAAGAGTTCAAGGTCAGTTGCGTATTTTGTAATTAGTTTTTCGCGCGTTTCCTTGTCGACTTTAAAGATATCGGAAATTAAATTAAGATATTGTGCGCCCGTGAGAGTTGAATAAATATCGGGGTTATCTGGCACATAAGCAATCATTTTTTTGCATTCCATTGGGTTTTCTTTAACTGAAATCCCGCCAACAAAAATGTCACCAGAAGTGATGTCATTTATTCCGACAATGCTTTTAATTGTTGTTGTTTTTCCTGCGCCGTTATGACCGATGAAAGCAAAAATATCTCCCGCTTCGACCTTTAAATTGACATTTTTTGCCCCCACTTTTCCGTTTGGATATGTTTTACAAAAATTGATAAGTTCTAGCACTTTTTTACCCCTTTAAATAAACTAGTACAAGTATATAGTTTTTTAAAATTTATGTCAAACCTTGAAAATAGATGAAAGGTTTTTCTTGTTGGTTAAAAAAATATTTTATTTAAAAAGGTCGTCTAAAATATCTACTTAATTTTAAAAATCGTTAAAAATATTTTTATTTAAAACTTTTTTTTGTCAAAAAAAGTGACCTGCAATTCTTTTTAGCGACAATAAAAGGGAATACAATTAAAAAAAATCCCGCCATCAAGGGAAACGGGAAATCAAAAAGTTATTAACAAAAATTATGTTTTTGTGGATAAATCATTTTTTTAGTCAAGTTACTTTGAAATTAAAGATTAAAATTTTTAAAAGTTGTGTTTGACTAATTTTGCGACGGCAAATTAAAGCCGTATTAAAGTGCGTAATTTACAATAAAGTAGGCAAGGGTTCCTATAACAGCGCCAATTCCAAGGACGGTGAAAAAGATTTTCCAAAAAGATTTTGGCGTTTTACCCGTTACTTTGCCGTTTTCGCCGTTTACGAAATAAGTATATTTTTTTTGTTTATATTTATATGTTCCTTTATATATAGGAAGATAAATATAATTGTATTTCATATCATTGAAAGTAGTGTTACAGTAGAAGTTTTCTATTCTATCATATGGTTGGCTAAATTCTACTCGGTGTTTAATTGAAAACGCGACATCTTGTTTCATAATTTTTGCGTTGTCTTGAAGATTGCAATTGACCGTTTCGCCAATCCAGCCATACAAGTACTCAGTGCTATAACACAAGACTTTTCCGTAAGAAAAAGGCCCAATTGTGCGTAGTTTGACTGAACTTATTGAGTCGCCCGCGCTTTCTAGATAGTCGACAAATTTGTCGTTTCTTACATCACTAAAATTTGTCCTTGTCACATAAGTGTGACCTTCTTTATCTGTCCTAGATTTTACGCCTACGCCCGAATACTTCGTGAAAGTGTTAAAATCGTACGAAAAAGCGGGGGAATAAACGCCAATAAGAGTGTCAGCGGTTGCTTGATGTTTAAGGTTGTTTGGAGTAAAAGGTCTTTTTGAAAGCCACGAATAGAGTTTGTTTACGGCGGTTTGTCTATTTATTTTAAAAGTGATAAGTCCGTCAGGGACATATTCGACTTTGACCGTCTTTTTTAGGTTGCAATCGCCACAAGAAGGGCACCTTGTGAGTGGTGTGTCGCTTGCTGATAAGTGTTGTCTACCGCAAGTCTCACAAGTATATTGCGAATATTCCGCTTTGCTAAGTGCTATTGTGCTATCAGAGGTCAGAGGCTTTTTTTCGAGAGCTTCCGTTTTTTGCTCAATTTCCACAACACTTGAACAGTGGTTGCAAACAAGATTTTGACTATCAACATCAAAAAGGAGTTCTCCGCCACAATTTTTACATTTGTTTCCTGTCATTTTGGCTCCTACTTGATTTTTGTACCACATTCAGGGCAAAACTTTGTTGTTTTACCTACTTCTGCTCCGCATTTAGGGCAAACAGGTTTTTCATTTGCCGTCATTTTATGACCACATTCAACGCAAAATTTTGCGTTTTTGCTATTTTTTGCACCGCATTCAGGGCAGAATTTGCCTGCGCCTTTATCTTCTTTTTCGTCAGCGTCGCTCTTTTTCTTTGTTGACGAAATGCTTTCTCTTATCATATCACCAATTGCCATTCCAGTTCCGAGTTGTGCTCCGATTGCGCCCGCGCCTTGATTTTTTGCAAAATCGCCAATTGCTTCGGCGGATTTGTATTTAACATAAGTGTCCATATCATTTTTAAGAACGCCCATCGAACTTTGCATATCAATAGCTTTTTCAACTTGTTCAGGGAATGAAATGTTTTCAATTACAAGATTTGTAAGGTCGAGACCAATCGAACTAAACAAATCTTTGACTGACTCTTTTGCGACCTTATTAAATTCTAGTAAGTTGCACGCAAGGTCGAGTGCTGAAATTTTGCTTTCCGCAATTGTGTCAGAAATGCCCGAAACGAGCATACTTTTTAAGTAATTTACAATGCTTTCAGTTGTGTAAGATGAGTTTGTTCCAAAAATTTCGTGAAGGAAAGTTTTTGGGTCACTAACTTTAAACGCAAAACTTCCGTAACTTTTAATTCTAATTGAGCCGAAGTCTTTATCTCTCATAACAATTGGATTTGTTGTGCCCCATTTTTGGTTTGTGAATTGTTTTGTGTTAACAAAGAACACATCTGCAGTAAATGGCGATTTAAAACCTCTTGGCCACGCAAGAAGAGCGGACAAAATAGGCAAATTGTTTACAACAAGAGTGTGAATACCAGGTGTAAACACATCGCAAATTTTACCCTTAACCATAAATATAGCGACTTGCGACTCACGAACGGTGAGTTTTGAGCCAATCATAATGTGTCTACCTTCCATTGGATATTTATAGACCATTGTGTTTTGAGTTGGGTCAAGCCAATCGATGTTTTTTAGTAATTGTGATTTAAAAATGTTAAAAAGTCCCATAATTTTTCTCCTTATTTTCATTTGACTAGTTTTTTTTTAATTTGTTTAAGTAAAAGTTTTTTTATAACTTTCTTTAAAATAAAGTGTTTTATGTTACTTAGGTTTATTAAAGCAAAGTAACATTTAAGTAAATCAACTTGATTTATTTAACAATTTAAGCAGTCTAATTTTCTTACATAATATTTAACTTTTTTAAGTTAGTTAAAATGCTTTTGTTTTATAGCATTATCTTAATATGACAGGGCAGTTTATTGCTGTCACTTCTTGTCCTTCGCTTAGGATAATGCTTTGATTGTGCGCGTATTCTCTTACATAATTCCCGACGCGGATGTTGAACTTGTCTTCACCTTCGTTTGATGTCAGAACGGTGTATTTGCCAGGTTTAAGGTCTCCCTTTTTACTAACAACCATTGTTTCGTTTGGCGACAAAATGATGTCTTTTGTAGACAAACTAACTGTCGCGTTGCCGTCCGTGTCTACAACCGTTTGATTGATTGTGTATCTGACGCCTTTTCTTTGGTCAACTTCATCAACACTCCTTCCACGCATTCCTTTGAGCGTTTTTGAGTATCTATAGTTAAGGAAAAATATAACCAAGATAAGTAGAACGCACAAGGCTCCAAGCGCAATGGTCAAATATTGAAATGTATCCATATTTTCTCCTTTTGTGCAAGGCTTTTCTTTTTTTTCTTGCTTTTATATTGTATAAAATAATTATAATTTTTGCAACTAAAATTATATAATTGACCTTTTAGAAATTTATAATGTGAAACTCGTTCTTATTAGACCCAAAATTATCTTAAATTTATTTTGTGAAAAGGGCGGGTTTGAATATAATAAAAACATAAATAAAACCTAAAAGGGAAAAACAAAATGATGAAAATTGGCACATCGGGATTTAGGGGTGTTATAGGTGACGATTACACAAAGGAAAATGTTTGTAAAATTGCACAAGTGACTTGCGATATTTTAGAAAAATACAATTTTCAAAAAATAGTAAGCCTTGGCTATGACAATCGTTTTATGAGCGAGTTTTACGCAAAATGGGTGGCGGAAGTCTTTTGTGCCAACGATGTTAAAGTTCTTTTTATTAAAGACCCAACAAGTTCTCCGACGTTAAGTTTTGCGGGCAAGTTTTATAAAACGCCACTCAATCTTATGATAACCGCGTCGCACAACCCATACGTGTATAATGGCGTAAAAATTTTTTCGCGTGATGGTCAAGACCTTGAACTTTACCTTGAAAAAGAATACACAAAAAGGGTGGCGAAAATTAAAAAATACAAGTCAATGGATTTTGACGACGGAATAAAAAGGGACAAAATTCAATTTGTCGACCCAACAAACGAATTTGCGGACGCGCTTTTGTCTTTAATGAAAAACAGGCCAAATAAAAAACTTAAAGTTGCATATAACGCACTTCACGGTTCAAGCGTGAAACTAATAAAGGTCGTAAGAGAAAAATTAAAATTTGATTTCCCAATTTTAAACGAAGATAGAGATCCGACTTTCAATTTTTCTTCTCCACTTCCAAACGAAGATAGGTTGCAAGAATATAAAAAGTTTGCCATAGATAACAAACTTGATTTTGCTTTTGCAACTGACGGTGATGGAGATAGAGTGGGCGTGTTTGACGAAAAAGGAAATTACTATGCAGGCAACGAACTTTCGACCTTGATTTACTATTATCTGGTAAAATTTTGTGGCAAAAAAGGTGGCTTTGTAAGAAATTACAGCCTTTCGCAATTGTCAAATCTTACTTGCAAGGCACTTGGAACAAAGATTTATGAAACAAAAATTGGCTTTAAATATATAGGTCAAGCAATGAGAGATTTTAACGCGCTTGTCGGGGCAGAAAATAGTGGAATTGAAATTTACGGCGGGGCGTGGACAAAGGACGGAATGGTGGTTTTCGTCATGCTTATTGACATTTTAAGCCATTTTAATCTTCCTCTTAGCGAAATTTTTGAAAATTTCAAAAAAGATGTTGGATATAAAATGTTTTATAAGGAAGTTTCATTTCCAGTTAAAGACAAGGGGAAAGTTCTTTCGGCACTTTCAAAAACCACGCCCGAATTTGGACGAGAGATTTTAGCCAAAGAAAATTTGGACGGCTATAAATACTATTTCACGGATGGCGGGTTTGCTCTTATCCGATTTAGCGGAACGGAAAATTTACTGCGCCTTGTTTGTGAAGAAAAAAATAAACTTTTGGTGCTAGAAGTTATAAACAAAATAAAAACTTTTGTGGATAACTTGTAAAAATTTTTATTTTATTGTAAAATGATTTTTGTTGAGTTAAATTTGTTGCCTTTTAAATAAGTTCTATATTTCATTTAAATTTTTAAGTGGGGTTTTGAAAATTAGAAATTTTAAGGCGATTAAAAAATTTAGGTTAACATATGTTTTGTAAAAAAAGGAAAAGTATGGACGCGATTAAATTTAAAAAGTTGTTTGATGACACAATTCTTCCAACCTACGCCTATCAAGATGACGCGGGTATGGATATTTTTTCGCACGAAGAAAAAATTATCGAGGCGGGGAAATGGGTGCTTGTCAAAACGGGGTTTTCTATGGAACTTCCACACGGCTACGAAGCGCAAGTTAGGTCAAAAAGTGGCATTGCGCTTAAATCGGGCGTTTTTTGCTTAAACAGTCCAGGTACTATTGACGAGAACTACCGCGGTGAAGTCGGCGTTATACTTATGAATTTGTCAAACGAACCTTATAGAATTTTTAAACAGCAGAAGGTGGCTCAGATGGTCATCGCGCGCGTGGAACATTTAGACGCCGTCATTTGTGACAACCTAGAAAAAAGCCAGCGTGGCGTGGGCGGATTTGGCTCGACGGGGCTAAATATTAAAGAGTAAAGACGATATTTTTGCAACCTATATATAAGTGAAAAATGATTTTTACACAAAAACAAAAATAGAAAAAGTAAAAAATCATTAAAATTGGTTTTTTAAAATTAAAAAGTGGTTAAAAAATACTAAAAGTTTGCAAAAAAGCGAAAAAAAATTTAATCTAAAACCTTTAAAAATAGAGTTGTCTTTACTCTAATAATCATAAAAAAGTTTAAAAATTATAAAAGGAAAAAATAAAAATGGATTTAGAAAATATTGTTCCAACAAATTTCATTGAAGAAGAAATTGTTGAAGATTTGAAAGCGGGCAGGTCAAAGGAAGTTATTACTCGTTGCCCACCAGAGCCAAGCGGTTATTGGCACATTGGACACTGCAAAGCGTGGATTATTGATTTTGAAACCGCGTTAAAATTTGGTGGATATACATACCTTCGTATGGACGACACCAACCCAAGTAAAGAACAAGGCGAATTTGCGGATAGTTATATGGAAGATTTGGAGTGGCTCGGCTACAAACCAAAAGCAATGGTTTACGCAAGTCTTGCCTATTTTGACAAAATTTACGAAATCGCCGAAAAAATGATCGAAAATGGCGACGCCTATGTTGACGAATTGAGTCAAGAAGAGCAACTTAAACTTAAAGGCACTTTGACAACCCCAGGCATAAATAGTCCATATAGGGATAGACCAAGGGAAGAAAGTTTGAGATTATTTAGAGAAATGCGTGCGGGAAAATACGCCGATGGCACTTTGACTTTGCGTGCGAAAATTGATATGGCGCACCCAAATATTTTGATGCGCGACCCTATTATGTACAACATTTCGCGTGAACCACACTATAAAACTGGCACAAAATGGTGCATTTATCCAAAATACGACTTCGCTCACCCTATGGAAGATGCGCTTGAAGGGGTTACATATAGCCTTTGCGACACAACTTTTAGGGTCCATAGACCTGTTTATGAGTGGTTTATTGAGCATGGCTGGAACAATCCTTACGCACCAAAACAAAGAGAGTTTTCGTCTTTAAATCTCGAAAATGTCCTTTTAGGGAAACGCTATTTGAAGGCTCTCGTCGAAAGTGGCAAAGTTATGGGTTGGGACGACCCAAGATTTATGACAATTGTTGGAATGAAGCGTAGGGGATACACTGCAAATGGTGTCAAAAATTTCATAAAAAGTTGTGGCGTTGTCGCTAGCGAAAGCACATTGCCACTTAGCGCACTTGAATATCACATTAGGGAAGACCTAAACAAAATCGCAACCCGTGCAATGGTCGTGCTTGACCCACTTAAAGTTGTTATCACAAATTATGAAGGTCAAGAAGAAATCGAAATCGACAACAATCCTAACGACGAAACAGCGGGAAAACATAAGGCAATGTTTGCAAGAACAATTTACATCGAAAAAGAAGATTTTGCTTTAAACCCACCACCAAAATATAATAGGCTTACTTTGGGCGGGGTCGTCAGACTTAAAGGAGCATATATCATAAAATGCAACAACGTCATTTACGATAACGACGGAAATATCGACCACTTGGAATGCGAATATTTTGAAAACTCTAAGAGCGGGCAAGATACAAGCGGGATAAAAGTAAAAGGGACGATTCACTTTGTCGCGGAAAATGGGTCGTTTGACTGCACAATTAGAAATTTCAAAAATTTGACAAAAATGGAATATGTATGGCCAGGTAAAGCGCTCGAACAAGGCGTCAGCATAGACGAAATTTTGGAAGAAAATTCAATTTATGAAACAAAAGCCAAAGCGGAAAATTTCCTTTTGACTGCAAAACCTTACGATAAATTCCAATTTATGCGTAAAGGCTACTACTCACTTGATAAAGACTCCACAAAAGATAACTATATCTTTAACAACACCATTTCACTCAAAGATTCATTTAAGAAATAGCTATTTTTTAGCCCCCCTAACGGGGGCTATTTTTTTATAAAAAAAGTTAAAATTTTACGAAAAAAG
>CALBHW010000021.1 GCA_937893125.1 uncultured Clostridia bacterium | reverse complement strand
GGGCCGCCCCCTCGCCGGTTTTGAAGTCCACAAAGACAATTTTCTTCCGTTTTCCGCCCGCCATATTAGCATATATCTCGCAATCGCCAATGGTTATTGAAACCTTGCTCGCGTCAGTTGCCGAGACATAGACCGCCCCGCCATTTGTGTAACCTCGATTTGCGTAGATTTTTCCGCCGAGCAAATTAAGTGTCGCGTCAAGCACATAGATAGCCCCGCCATATTTCGCGCGATTAGAATAAATTTCACCGCCACTAATTGTCGTTACACTACCCGTGTTGCAGAACAAGAACCCACCTTTACCAAATATGTCGTTAAATTGTCCGCGGTTGCCTTCGTAACTCGCCCCACTCGTGATAACATTGTTCATAAAGACGCCACTTGCAATAGTAAGCGTTCCGCTATTAGTAATTACGCTCGAATTTTGGTTCTTATCCAAAATCCTATTTGCGTAAATTTCGCACCCGTCGAGTTTGACTGTTCCGCCTGAATGAATGGTTATAAGTCCAACATTTTTTGCGTCAATTTTAAGGTTCCAGTTACGCACAACAACCCCACTTTCAAGAGTTAAACTTCCGCCCGTTTCGGACGCGCTCGTGCTTTTTCCTACTTCAAAAACCGCATACCATTTCACATTAGACACAAGTTCATTTGCTTCCCCGCCCGTGAAGTTCCATATGCCACTAAATGGCGCCATTCCGTCAACAAAAATTTTTCCGCGCAAAGTTAATTGGTTTTTAACCGTCGCACTTGTTCCATTTATCGCAATCATAGGTTTTGTGTCTCCGCGCGACTTAAAATCAACATATCTCGTGAAAGTGACCCTTTTGTCACCCGAATCAATGACGATATTTCCCACGACATTAAAGGTTTCGCAGAAAATGAGAGTGCTTCCGTCTTCCATATATTCAACCATTGTTTTTAGGTCGGTTATACCTGAAATATAGGTCGAAGAATCACCAAGTTTTGTCATAAAGTAGCCGTTTGAGTAGAATACAATTGGATAACTAATCACGACTTCAACATTTCCCGTCAAATTCGAATTTTCCAAATTAACAGTGTTCGATGGCGTAAAAGTTGCAAGATATTTCTTGCCATTTTCGCCCACTTGTCTTGCAATGTCGCCACTAAACGCCCAACTCCCCGCAACAAGTCCGCCGTCCGCATTGACGACCTCTCCGCCATAAAAACGCGCCGCTCTAAGTAATGCCCCGTATGCAAGTTTCGCCGTTGGAAGAGTTTGGATATATATTCTAGTACCCAAAATTCTAATGTATGTCGTGCCAGTTAAAGTCGTATCAATTTCGCCATCGTCTCTGTACGCTTCCACTTTATATTGCACCGCGTAAGTCCCAATATTTCGATAGGTTGGCGCGTCAGACGAGTAGGTCACCCCGTCCGCCGAATAAGTCACTTCATAGTCCCCAAGATAAGCGCTATCGCCGTACATAAGAACGATACTTCCCACGGTTTGCGCCGTTTTAGGGTCGTAACTGACCGAATTGTCATTAACAATAACCCAATAATCACTTCTGACCTTTTTGTAGAATATTAGCCCGTTTTTAAAGTTGCTTCCGTCCGAAATTGACACAAATCTAAGCCCGTAACTAGTGTTATCCACACTAAAAACGCTCAAAAGGTCGTTTGTGACAGGATACGACTCTCCAACACTCAAAATAGCGTCCAACTCGTCGCCAGCAGACGCGCAATTTATCCCAACTTCGCTCCCTCTATCAAGGTCGCCCATCAAAACATTTTTCGAACCTTCTATATATAGGTTGTCTTGATAAGACGCCGTCTCGTTTCCGTCCGCGTCCAAAATTTGTCTTGTGTTATCCTTTATAACAAGAAGTGTGCCCTGTTTTATAACAAGTTTTCCGCTCGTTCCGACAAAAATTCCGCCACCAGTCGGCGCTGTCTTTTCCCTTGGCGGATATGTAGTCGAACCCGACTTATGACTTACAAAAGCGTCTGGCGTGAGAACCGTTTTGTTCCCCCTAATAGTCACCCGTCCGCCGAGAGTGAACGTGCCCCCATAATTAAAGTTAATAGCCCCGCCAAAAGCGGTTACATTGTGATAATCGCTAGAATATCTTGCAGTGTTGTTAATAAACTCGCAATCATTTATAGCAACTTTTGCGCCTCTTATTAAAATCGCGCCACCTTCATGTGAAATATTTCCATCAAATATGCTATCCGTAATTGTAGCTGAACAATCTTGTATCAATAAAAGTGCTTCTATGCGTCCACTTGGATTATTTCTAAATTCACTTCCACTAATGTTAACGGTTGAACATTTTGTAAAATCTATAATTGCAATATTGTTATGATAATTACAATTTATCATATTAAAACTTCCAAATTGAGCAAAATTAGAAAATTTCGCATAGGTATTATTATACATCTCGCAATCTTTTAGGGTAAGAGACGCGTTTTTATTTGCGCCGTAGAAAACCATGTAATTATTATTTATAATCTCGCACCCGTCAAACACCAATGTCGACACATCATATGCCTGTCTAAATATTGAATTTGTCTCCCCGTCTTTTGACGCAACCGTACAATTGTCAATCACACAGTTTTTAAAATATGCAGTTGCATTTTGATATATCTCAAAACAATAGATAAATTGATAAGAATTTCTCATATTTATATAACAATTAGTCAAAGAAATATTTCCGCCACCAATATTTGCCCTTGAGTAATTAAATCCAAAAACACCTGTAAAAATTAAATTATTAAACTGAGATTTTCCCCCCACATAGCAATACAAATTACCAAGAACTCCGCCATTTGCTATAAAATTTGCATCCCTATAAACATAAACCAAATAAATTTGACCACCTAATAAATTTAGTGTTCCGCCAGAGCCAATAGTAGTTGCACTTGCATTATAAGCGCATCCTATACCAGCCCCGCTTTCACCTACTTTTTGACGATTTTCGTAGTCATATCTATAGTCGCCATAGACATTTAAAATTCCACCCCCGACATAAACTTGTGCACCCTCTTGAGCGGAATTACCGTCAATAATTGCCCAACCATACTTACTATCATAAAGCATATTGAATGTTGCGCCGTCACCGACATAAGCTCCGCCACCTTTTGTTGTTGTAGGATTATAAGCGGTCTCTCGACGGCGATCGCCACTAATTACTCCGCCTTTCATATTGACAACACCGCCAGCGACTGTGTTTGCGACTGCGTTACCGTCTTTGTCATAAACAAGCCCGCAAGTGATTGTTCCGCCATAAAGCCCGTAGTTTGCATATTTAGTTGAGCCGTTTATTGTGTATGTCGTTGAAATGCCCGTGACATTCGCAACCCCACTCCCGCCGACATAAATAGGTCCATAACTTGAAGTTGTTGTCCCGCAACTAACCATTCTGACATTTGTCAAATTAGCGGTACCCAAGACATAGATAAGCCCCGTTGTGCCGTGAGAGTTATACATTAAAGTCTCTTTTTCCGTGCTACCAAGGTTTAGTTCACCCCCCTTGTCGACATAGAAAAGTCCTACGCCCGTCAACGCTTGGTCTTTAATATTTATTCCCGTCACATTGAGTTTTCCACTCCCGCCGACATAGAACATCGCACCCTTACCCGACTCGTCAACATTATGACTATCAACATATTCTTCAACACTGCTAGCATTCAAGGACGCTTCACCACTAGTTACCGCTAAAAGACCGCCCCGTGGCCCCTTATTTTGACTTATTCTAATCGGCGCCAAAAAGTTTATGTTTCCGCCCTCAACCGTCATCACGCCTGCACTGTCAATGTCTAGTTGTTTATCAGTGTATGTAGTTGAATCGCTATAAACCCTTGAAATGCCCGAAGTGTTGTATGCAAAGCTCACATAACCCAAATTAAAAGTCATTTTGTCCGTTGCATAAATAAGGTACCTACACTTATTGTTATTGATAACAAGCCTATCCCCCGTACTCAACTCCCCTTCCGCATTTAACCCGCAAGTAAGGGTAACTTCGAGAGAGTTTGTGCCTGAATGTCTAGCCAAACCATTTGAGAAATAGTTATCCTTTATTGTCCCACCATATATCATAAATTTCATATCGGGGTTTTTGGCATAAGTTTGATATAAACATTCAAACTCATTATTCACTATACTGCAATTTTTTAAAGTCGTTGTGTAAATTGATGAAGACTCTGAATTTCCTACGCGAATCATCAGCTTTGCCTTGTTCTTTTGAAAGGTAGAGCCCTTTATTGTCGTATTACCAAAAAGGCTCATAAGAACACCACCAGTACAATCATTTTCACTAAACTCGCAATCTTCAATAGTCGCAGTACCGTCACAACTTAATAGTAGAACTGAGTTAGAATTTCCTATAAATTTTACACGATATATTCCATTTGCAACATAAAAGTGTAAGGCTCCAGAAACGTGGCTAGCGGTTAAATTATTTTTAATTTCACTATCGCTAACCGAACAACGAGATCCAAGAACCGCACCACCTTGACTTGCACTATTACCGTCAAACACACAATTGTTAATTTGAGTAATACAGTTTATCCCTGAATAACATTCATTATAAATCGCCCCGCCATTTTGTATTGCTGTTTCCGCTCTTGTCTCGCCCGAGGCCTTTTCTGCTTTGTTTCCAATAAAATTAACATATTGGATGTTTGCGCTTCCCCATCCGTCAGAGAGATTTTTTGCAGGCGCATAATAAATCGCTCCGCCGTTGCAAGCGGTGTTGTTTTCAAATTTGATAGGGCTTTCCGCCGTGCCTTGCACCGTCAAATCGCCCCCGCACGCAATAACGCCCCCGTCGTCATAGTTGACATTATCGTGAAAATATCCCCCCGTCACCGTCACCGAGTGTTTAAAAAAACCGCTGTCGTTATACACCCTTACACTTGTCCCAACAACCGTCCCATATACGCAGTTTTTGGCAAGTGGTTCCACACCTGTTCTATCTTTTCTATAATATCTATTGACATTGTGATGGAATTCTCCCCCATTGATTGTAATATGAGAACCATTACCATAAAGCAAAAACATTGACCCATTTGTATTGTAGCCAAAATTTCCGCTATTAACAACTATGCTAGCACTTCCACTCGTAACAGTAATTAGCGTTCCGCCATAACCAGCACCACCACTTTGTGCTATAGCAGCCCCTTCCGCTCCATAAGTTCCACCATTGATTATATATGAATAACCACCATAGAAAACCGAATTCGCTGATATACCCTTTATAATACAATTATTTAAAGTGACATGGTCAACTCCCATACCAACATGATTTAATCTACAATCTGAAATATAAGCATTTGTCAATGTTAAATTATTGATATTTTCAAGAATGTCACTACTAGATCGGATGCTTTGAAATGAAGAACCAATAATTTCAATGTTTTCAAAAGAACCAATTAAACCCCGTGAAAATTGGGATCCGTCATTATAAAACGTTTTCATATTGATATTTCTAAAAGAAACCGTATCCATTAAAACAAGTTTACCTGAAGACTTAGAAGCCCCTACAATAAAATTTTTATCCTCCCCCGTAGAATCAGAATATGTAAAAGTCATATTTTTAAAAGTAGCCGTCCCGCTACCAATTGAAAAATAACTGTTACCCGTAAACGCTAAATCTTTGTCTCTTGTAACCTTAATTGCTGGGTAGCCAAAGTCGATTGTTTCGCCGTCGGCAACTGCGTATGTTGAACGCATAATAACAGACAAATCGTCACCCGATGAATATTTTTGTTCTATTATTTCTTTTACTTTACTGATAGTTTTGACAGGATTACTTGACGACAATCCGTCGTTACTATCACTCCCGCCGTACGCCCCTTGTGGGTCGAAATAAATATCGGATGGGCCGCCTTGTGGTTCTCCCGCAAGATTAACCTTATCTTTGTCGCGAGAAGATTGTTCGGAGGCGGTCGCCGAGCGGGACGAAGTAGTCGCAAGGCGGTCGCCACTTGACAATCTATCTTTTGTTTGACTACCCCCCTGTCGCGTCCCCCCTTCAATATAGGATAAATCTTCTATATTTTCACTACTCGCCAATTCAGTTTGGCTCATAGTTTCCGCATGTATAGACAATGTTGTCATTTGAGCCCCAAAAGAACTTGCCACTCCTAGTGGAAGAACAAGCATAACAATCGCAAAAAGCAACCATTTTCCCTTACTTAAAACTACTCGCATAATTTCTCCTTTTCTACCCACCCACAAACCATTTTATTTTAAAATGTCATGCATTTAAATCGTCAAGTCAAAACCAATGGCGCAATACACAAATCAAACCAATTATATGCTTTTAACTATTAGACACCTACCCCACCTTACTTGACGCAACTTAAAAGTTAGACAATATGTGTTTTGCAAGTATCCGCGCGCATATACACTATACACTACTATAATACTATTATAACCAAAAATCTCCAAATAATTTGACAAAAAAAACTAAATTTTTCCAAAAAAATTTTAAAACTTTTTTGCAAAAACTTTTCCCATTTTTTTGTTTTTCCACCTAATTTTTTATCACATTTTTCGCCTATTTTTTTATCCTATTTTTGACTTAAATTTTACCCCTTTCTTTTTTGTTTTTTTGACCATTTTTTAGCCCTAATTTAACTAATTTTGGCTTTATTTTTAACGCATTTTATAACGCATTTTGTGGAATTCACATCATCAGATTGCAACAAAAAAAGAGCCGAAAAAAAGGCTCTAATTTTGTTGTTTTTTATGAAGGTTTCAGCACACAAAAAATGCGTACTTTCAACAGTTTTCAAACAAACCATTAAATCATTTCTTTAAAAGATTTACCAAACTTGAAAGTTGGGACTTTCGATGCTGGGATTGTGATTTTTTGTTTTGTTTGTGGATTGATGCCAGTTCTTGCTGCTCTAGTTTTGACTTTGAAAGTACCAAAACCTGCAAGAGTAACATCTTCTCCTTCTTTGAGTGCTTCTGCAATACTGGATACCATTGCTTTGTATGCTTCATCAGCATCTTTAAGCGTAAAACCAGCCTTTTCAGCGATAGCACTGACCAAATCACCTTTATTCATAAAAAATCTCCTTTTTAAATAATTTCCCTTAAAGGTCATTTACATCATAACACAAAAAAAGCAAATTACCTAACAATTTTTGCTATTTTTTCCTAAAAATATACGCTAAAACCCGCAATTTATCGCGATTTAGCCAATTTTTGGGATTAAATTTGTTGTTTTTATCCAAAAAAGCCACGCGAGAACGTTTGAAAATTGTTTGTTCAATAAAACCAATTGTGCTAGACAACAAAAGAACATTCGCAAGTCATCTTTTTATTTAAAAAGTTAATTGAACAAAAAAAGCGGTCACGCGTCAGCGCGAATGCAGTTGACAGCGTGGTCGCTTGTTTGGTCTTTAATTGTTTTTTTAAAATTACCTTTAATATTTCACTAGTTATCCATTTCTACAATACGCCACTTGATTTTTAGTGGTCACCGTCATTTAGATACAAAATTCCAAGAGTATTTTCCCCGCAATGCGAAGTTATGACGCTTCCCGCGTTTGTAAATAAGACTTCTTTAAACTTGCCGTACTTTTCGAGCACTTCCCTTGCCGTATCTAGCATTTCTTTTGTTGCCGACGAATATGTAACCATACATCTTGTGTGGTCTGGATTATTAAAAGTCGCAAGTTCATCTTCCATATATTTTTTGACACAACTAGGCATATTACCCATATATTTTTTTGTGACCTTAATTTCGCCGTTCACGAGTTGCAAACAAGGCTTCAAACGCAACAAGTTCGCCCCAAGTAAACTCAACATACTACATCTTCCGCCCTTATAAAGGAAATTCAATTTTTCGACGATAAAAGACGATTGGTTGTACGGAACACGCGCAGAAACTTTCCCGACTATTTGTTCGGCAGTGTATTTGCCCGTTTTGGCAAGTTCGCTTGCATACATAGCAAGAAGGCCCGACCCAGAGGACAGAGTCTCCGTGTCGACAATGTGGACTCGTGGGTTCTCTTTCGACGCCGACACTGCGTATCCGTACCCGCCACTGAGTTTGCTCCCAATGCCGATATGCACGACATCATATCCGTCGTCGGTAAATTTTTGGAAAAAATCTTTCATATCGTCGATACTTCTCGCCCCAGTTTTTGGGAGTTCTTTCGTTTTTTGAACATAGTCAAAGATGTCTCCTGGCTTTATGTCGACCCCGTCGTAATATGTTTCATCACCCAGCGTCACCACAAAAGGAATGACTTTTATGTTAAATCTCTCATACAGTTCTGGTGTCAAGTCGATTGTGCTATCCGCGGTAATTTGAATTTTCATTTTCTTCTCCTTTTTGGCGCGTAATCTTAATAGATTTTTTTACATTAAAATCAAAATTTTTGATATCTATTTTTAAATACCTTTTTAAAAAAAATACGCAATTTTACTACCTAAAAATTAAAAGCAACTTTTTTATTTTTTTAAAGTCTTTTAAGTCGCTACCTTTCTATTTTTACAAATTTTTTTAGTTTTGTCAAATAACTACCATTTATTTTTGGCTAAGTCAATTTTTAAAGAATTCGCGTTTTTCTTAAAACAAATGTCCTGCTCTTATTTAAAAAATTGCACAAATTATAACTCTCTTGATTTTGTTTTAATCATTTTTCGGCAAAACTATTTTTTAAAAATAAGGCTAAAAATGTGAAGAAACAAATTTGAGTCATACTGATAGTATGTGACCACTTTTCCAAAAATTTTGTTTTCGTCCAAGCACCCAAATCGGTGACTATCTTCGCTGACTTTTCTGTTGTCACCAAGCACAAAAATTTTTCCCACAGGAACAGTTAAACTCGCTTCGTCATCTCCCGTTTCGTCCGCCACTCGCGAACAAAAATCCCAAAAATACTGCGTACTCATTTTTAGATAGTTATCGCCAATATATGGTTCATTGAGTTTTACGCCGTCAACATAATATTCATAAAGCTTCGTCCCTTCGACCTTTTTAAGCGTAACCTTTTGCCCGCCCTTTGCGATAAGGCGCTTGACAATAAGTTTGCCGTTATAGTCCACAATCACAATGTCACCAACTTCACTTTCCAAAATCCGCGAAATAATAACCGTATCTTGATAAGGGGACGCCATATATTCTTCTTCGGGAAGCCCGTCAGTTAGGTTAATATTAAAGGTCGGTTTCATCGACACACCAATAACCTTAATTTGACAAAAGAAAATGTTAAAAATCACGCTTGGCAAACAAAAAAGGGCAACCAAAATTATTGCTAGCCTAACATAACGCATTTTGCGTTGCTTTTTGTAATTTTCGTCCTTTAATTCAAAAGTTTTTTTAAAACTATTGTCCGCCATTTTGCTCCCTTAACTTTTTTCTTACAATATTCATTATATACTTAACGCAAAATAAAATCAAATTTTTATTTACCTTTTAATTTTTTGCCCCGCACTCACTTGCAAAACTTTTTTAAAAGAGATAGAATATAAATGTTTAAAAATTTGTTTACGCTCCCGTAGCTCAGCTGGATAGAGCACGAGTCTTCGAAATTCGGTGTCGCATGTTCGAATCATGTCGGGAGCACCATTATAAAAAATCTAGTAGAAATACTAGATTTTTTTATATGCAACAATAAAACATCAAATTCTGTTTTTAGCAAAAAATAATTATTTTTTAAAATATTTTTGATTCTTACTCGTTGGCTTGTCGGGATTTGTCATTTCTATTAGTCCAGCCTTAAGTGCAGGTTGTAAATAATTCTTTCGAAATCCCACACGAGATTTAAGGTTTAACTTTTCCATAAGTTCTAATGCGGATTGTGGATAATTTTCGACCACTTTCATAAGCTCCATAATTTGATTACTGATATGATTATAATGATTTTGAGCGTCTCTAATTATGTTTTTTATTGCTTTATTTATTACATCCAGCATAAACTCTATAAAGATATTGGATTTTCCTTGACTGGTTGATAATGTTATTGCTTCGTAGTATTTTTTTTGATTGTCTTTCACAATACTTTCAATAGGAATCCATGCAAAAATCGGTTTCCAACTCGTCAAAAGAACCGTTTGCCACAATCGCCCCGTTCTACCATTACCGTCATTAAAAGGGTGAATGAACTCAAACTCGTAGTGAAAAACACTCGATTTAATCAACATATTTGTTGCACTTTCCTTTACCCAATCAAAAAGAAAACTTATTTGCTCTGGGACAAATTTTGCTGGTGGAGCAAGATGCACAACCTTCCCATCTTTATTATAAACCCCAACTTGCCCCGAACGAAATTGCCCCGCTTCTTTCACAAGACCTTCCATCATAATTCCGTGAATTTTTAACAAGTCGCCAATGCTATAAGGATTTATTTCACTCAACCTTTCATATGCTTTAAATGCGTTTTGCACTTCCAAAATATCCTTTTGTGGAGCAAGAACTCTTTTTCCATTGATAACATCTGTCACTTGCTCTATAGAAAGTGTATTATTTTCAATCGCAAGAGAAGAATGAATTGATTTTATCCTATTCGCCCTTCGAAGCCTAGGCAACCTTCCTAAATTCTCCACACTTGAAAATTTCCCCAAATTTTCCATTATCTCTGAGACAAGTTCCAACATTTTGTCTGTTATTTCATAGGGTGGAATATACTTTTCTTCCATTTTAAACCTCACTTATCTATACGAATATTTTAACCTTATTTGAAAAAATGTCAACATCTTGTATATTATCTTGTATACTATCTTGTATATTTTTTGGAATAAGTTGGCTTTTAGGGCGGAAATGTATAAAAATCTTAATTACATTTCTCTTTCTTGTGTGAGTGGCTCCAAAGTGGCGCGTTTAGACTCAATAAGAGTTTTGGCGGTTTCCATTGCTTGCGAAGGAGCGCAGACGATGTCGGGTGTCGTCATATAACTATCATTTTTGGCGGGAATTTCAGGCGCAAATTGCATATCGACAGCCGTTGCGCCATAGATTTTTTGTTGTTCTTCGTTTAGGGTCGCAATTTTTAGGTCAAAAGGCGTCATTCCAATGCCTTCGCCACGCGTCTTTTCGCCAACAACGGTTGCAAAGCCCGTTTTTTTGCAAATTCTCGCAAGCGCGTCAGTCGCCGAAAAGCATTCCCCGTCGACGAGCAAATATCTATCATAATCTTTCGCGTTTTTGTCGTCTACAATCGCAAGCCCTTGCGTCTCCACTTCTTCGCCAGTCAATGAGTCAATATATGAAACATTGTCCGCTATGTCGTTTGGAGTAAAAATCGAAAACAGCGAATAAAACTCGTCCGTTCCGCCACCATTCCCGCGCACATCAATAATAACACTATCACAATCGTGCGATTTTAGTTGCTCTTCTATTTCTTTAAACGCTTCTTTGCCTTGCTCTAAATGCTTGCTTTTAAAGTCGCAAATTTTAACCGTAAGCGTCTTTCCGTCAAAATCATAAGTCACATTTTTGTCGTCTTTTTGAGCGGTCTCGTCCTTTTTAGACTCATTTTGTGTCTTTTCGTCTTTTATAGGCTTTTCGTTTTGCTTCTTTTTTAAACCTCCCTTTTGTTTTTCGTTTTGCCTTTCTTTTAGCCTATTGTGTGGCGAAACGGTCTTTTTAACAACATTTTCATTGATAAACATAGCAAAGGCCACTTCGTCTTTAATATCTGCGTCCTTTAATTTCTTTAATAAGTCACTTAAACTATTTTTCTTAAAAAAATCTCCACCATACTCTTCTTCAAGTTTTCCTTGCGTCTTTAAAAGAAGGTTATAAATGTATGTGAGTTTCGCGTCATAGCCTTGCAACTTATCATACTCGTGTTGAAGTTGCATTTTTTGAAATTCCCTATGCGCCTTTAAATCTTTCAAAGAATATTTCATTTGTTCCCCTACTCTCTTATTTTATTATACCATTTTTTACAAAAATTGTCCAATCTTTTAAACCCACAGACTTTGATATGAAGTGGTTAGAAAAAAACGGACAAAATCTTTACATCTGTCCGCATTTTAGAGCACCCTTTTGGGTGGAATTTTGTTTTTATCTTGTTTTCCGCGATAATTCCCCTAACCTAAAATTAGGGAAGGACGAAAGCCGATAACAACATCTGCATCCGTCAGACTACCGTAAACATCTATAAGGAACAGCCCAGCAGCGTTACGGTTAGATACAAAACCACCGCGCAGGACACCATATACATAACCAGTTGAAGTGCCACTACCATAGTAATAATCACAAAGTCCAGTTGAAGAGCTTGCAGTGGTCGTCCCAGAAGATACAAAACCAACTATCGACTCATATGTCGACCCGCCTGTCGATGCACTTAGATTGGTATAATATCCACCAGAAGTAGGTAAATTGTAACTCAACTTCACATACTGTGAACTTGATGTTACACTACTTGGAGAATTTGATAAAACCCAATTTGAGCCGTCATAGTCGTTAAAATTGACATAGGCATTCTTTGTTTTTGCAGTACTATCATATACAGCAGTTTCTCCAAACGTCCATTCTTGTACATTTCCCCAAAGATTAGCCATACCTAGACAAAACACTCCCGCATATTTATCTGTACCTACAAAGCCGTCAAGCAAGACTCGCTTTGTGGTCTTTGTTCCGTCGTTAATATTTTTGACCAAAAATTGTGGAGCATAAAGCCCTTTTGGGTCGGTTGAGTTAACGATATCAATGTTGTTTGAGTTGATATGACTATTTTGATAAGTTTGGTCATAGCCATAAGTTAAGGCAGAAGAATAGGTTGTAACAGTTCCACCGCCTTTTTCGGAGTCATAATATTTATTTGAACCTGTGCTTTTATCATAGTTATAACTCGCTCCATACCCCACTTGCTCTTGAGAGTTGTTGTTAGCATATTTGATAAGATAAAGGATATTTATGACATCTCTTTTCCAGTTTTCGCCTTGACAACCTTTTGCCGACTTGTAAGTTGTGCTATTAAAACCGCTATTTTTCCACTTATTAGTTAAATTATCCATCCACGCTTGCATTTGGGCTTGAGTTGTTGAAGTTCCTTTGATATTTGCTGAGTCTATTGTACCATAATTTGTTACTGCATAAGATAAACTGCCACTTGTCAATGGACCCGCGCCGTTGGTTGGAATAAATGAGCGTGGGTAAATGGTTGTTTTATTATTTGCGTCTATCATTCGTGCTTCAAATGTGCCAACATAAAACTCGTCTATTTTTACCGCTCCATCAAAGGTTTTATCAGAAACCGATAAGTACTGCACATTATTTTCGATATATCTTCTGATATACATTGTTGGAAATTTGGTGTAGCAGTCGACTTCAGCAAAAGTTGTTTGGCTTGTCAATGTTCGCCCACTTGCAAGAGTCCTACCCGCGGGCAAAGTCACACTTCGTCCAAACCACTCAAAAGGATAACTTGGGTCACTAAGATAACCCAATATTTCGCCCGTAGCAAGGTCGATGTTTGCGATGTCTATATCCTTATAGACTGGCGCATTCATATATGTGTCCGCTCCATACAAAGCGCTACTTATATTTCCAAACGCGTCCTTATTGTCAAGTATCGCAGTCAAATCCGACATACTTGTTTTGTTAATTTTTGTCGCACCCGCGGTGTAACTTAAATTTTTCCCAACCTTTGTCCAACTAGGGTCAGTTTGATTTATAGGTTGCGAAACAGTCAAGACTGCACTCGCTTCAAAATCAATAGTTATAGGGCTATCTATCAACTGTTGCCCAGCGCAAAATATAAGCACCGACGATAAAACAATCATCGCAAAAGTTAAAAACAAACTAAATGCCGAAAGCCTTACATTAAATCTTGTAGACCCCATAATTTATCTCCCCCGTTTCCATTAAAAATAAGTTTCAAAGCCACTTATATTATTTTAAACTATTCTTGCATAATGATACCTTTTTATCTATATATTTGTCAATTATTTTAATAAAAAAGGCGAGAATTACATCTCGTCCTCAAGCCATATATTGGCTTCTAGTCTTTTTGATTTTCTTTCGTCCATTAGTTTGTTTTGATTTTCAATACACTCTAAAAGTTCTTGTTGTTTTTTTGACATACAATCTTTATAGGTGTCCTTATAATATTCCACCCCGCTATCCGAAAACTTTAAAATAAGGTTGTTAACCGATTCCTTAAAAGAATCGGACGCGACCAAATCTTTGACATATTTTTGAACGGTGCTAAAATCTTCCCCTTTATCTAACATTTCCATTGCGACAAGAGAGTCGTCGATGTCAAAGCCGTCGTAAAAACTTTTTGCGCCCTTTATAACGGTCACTATCCATGCTTTTTGTTTTTCTTCGCGGATAATATCCGTCCCGCGCATTATTTTTTGATATAATTCTTTTGTGACATATTCTCCGCCTTCGTTTTTAGCCATTTTTATCTCCTAATTTTTAACTCTAAATTGGTCAATTTTTTTAAAAAATTCATATAGTAATGAAAAACACCTTAATAGATATTTATGTCGTTTTCTTTACTACAATGATATTTTAGCTTATTTTTAAGTAAATTTCAATAGGCAAATTTACTTTTTTAAGTAAATTTCAATAGGCAAATTTACTTTTTTAAGTAAATTTCAATAGGC
>CALBHW010000020.1 GCA_937893125.1 uncultured Clostridia bacterium | reverse complement strand
TTCATATTTTGAATAACGGTTTTGTTTTTCTTATTATCGTCGGAGTCTGCCTTTACAAGTGAAAATAAGATTCTAAGAAGCAAATTTTTGTGGTGATTTGTTATTTCAAGCATTTCTTTATAATCTTCTGAGTCAACCGTAATTGTTTTTGTTTGCAAATCGTTAAGCAACTTGTCCATTTTTTGCGTAAAATTAGAATAATCTTTTGTCAAAATACCATTATATAGTTGTGAAATATAATATTTTGTTTTTTCTTTATCCAAATCTTCCGATTCACAAAAAGTTTCTTTCTTTGATTGAAGATACTCAATAATTTCAATAATTGCTATTTTTTGTTCGCGAGAAATTAAATCCAAATCGTACGCAAGTCGTAAAACAAATATGTCAAAAAAGTTTGAAATAACCGTTCTATCTATCCAGTGAATAACGCCAACAACAACCTCTTCCCCCATTGAGAATATCGTATCTTGTAAAATTTTTACCGCTTTATTATACACATACTCAACAACATAGTTGTACATTTTTGCATTAAAAGATGTCAGAATAAACTCTCTATCTTCTTCACTTAACACACAATAATCTGCGGGTGTGACAAAGATTTCTTTAAAAGCAGAGTCAGTTATGTTCGATTTCTTCTTGTTATCATCCCAAGTTACAATCATCTATTTTTTAACCTCTTCATAAAAAATTTCTCCATCTTGCGAATGGAAATACACCCCCACAATTTTTTTCATTCCGCTATTTATAATAGCGTATGCTGCGCGTTTTCTTGCGCCCCCTGTAACATTTTTCTTAGTAAGCCTATCTGATTTAATAAAGACATTGTATGCCCGTATTCTCCCGATATTATCAACAATTGTTATGCCGTCATAGTTGAGCATAGCAATAAAGAGTTCGGCTATATTGGTCAGCTTTGCTTCCGAATAACTGCGCGTCATAAGGAAAGTTTTTGAAAACTCAATAGGCTCGTTTAACCACACTCCGTCCGCGAAATAACCCTTTGGGTCCTTAAAATCTTTGTCTACAACAACGCAAATTGCCCCATGGATGTCATTTATTGCTCTTTTTAAGATGTTTTCATACAAAATTTTAATTTCATTAAGTTTATTCTTTGTTGTTTTAAGCTTTGAAAACGACGCATTGACAAATCTTTTAATAACATTTTCTCTGTTCAAGAAATTTGTATCATTTATCGAAAAGTTTATTATTATGTTTCCACCTTTAATCCCACGCAAGCCAATTGCGTAAGAACTTAAAGTGTCGATATAAATTAAATTGAATTTTTCGGTATTAAGCAAAATTTCATTTTCAAAAATAAGTTCCGCAAGTGACTTTTCCTTGATGCTATTAAAGACCTTACAAATACCATAATTATACTTATTGTCTTTGTGCTCAATGTAAACAGTCCAGTCATTTAGACAAAAAACAAGGAGAGACTTAAGTCTCGAATTGAAAAACTGCTCGTCTTCGTCGCTAAAAAGTTGCAATTTGTAGCAGTTTGGAATATTTTTGTTAATCATATCAATGTTTGATGTAAAAAAAATTCGTGGTTTTATTTGTTTACTCTCTTCTTCGTAGCTCGTAAACTTATAAAAATTGTTCAAAAGCATCGACACAAGTTTTTCAGGCATAGTCGCATATTCTTTGGTTATAAATCTTAAAACAGTCTCCTTTGCTTCGGTAAAATAAAGATTATCCGCCATTGGTCTCGTCCCCTTCTTTTTTAGTGATATTTCTTGTCGTTTCCTTTGCTTTTTTATGACCACCAAACAAACGCTCAGTTGTTCTTAATAGTGCGCCTAATGGAAAAAATCGCATAATAAAATGTAAAAATTTGTATTTTGAACCAACGATAGTATGACATGGGAGCGAACGCCTATTTGATAACTTAAAGACGACCTTTGCGACCACATCCACACTCATACGTTTATCTTCTCTTGCGTCAATTCCGCTCGTCGCTTGCGTTATTCTATCGCCATATCGCTCGCTAGTCTCATAAATTTTTACTCTATTTTTTGTGAAATTTGTTTTTGTGTCCCCAGGGCAAACGCATCCTACTTCAATCCCGAGCGGTTTGCATTCCATCTTTAAACCATAACTAAAACTATTCACCGCCGACTTGGTCATACAATAAAAGGTTCTATAAGGCAAAGGAAACATCGCGCAAACTGAAGAAATGTTTATAATCTTTCCACCCCGTCCTATTAAAGGAAGTGCATATTTAGTGCAACCTACAACCCCCATAATGTTGACATTAACGATTTTTCTTATATCATCCATTGGAGTGAGTTCAATCGCACCCGAAACACCGAATCCTGCGTTGTTAATGAGGATGTCAATCTTGCCAAACTTTTCTTTTATTAACGAAAAAACCTGTTCGACATTTTTTTCGTTCCCCACATCGCACGCGTAAAAATTGTCACAATTATTTCTATTTGTTCTAGCAAGAGTTATAACAATATCGCCATTTTGCTCAAAGAGCTCTTTTGTTCTAAGTCCAATACCGCTTGAAGCGCCAGTTATAACGACAACTCGTCCCACTTTTTCTTTGTTTTTCTTCATACAATAATTGTACTAAATATATCAAATTAAAGCAAGCAAATGGGGCAAAAAAGATACCTAATTCTCGCTTGAAAAAGCCTTTTTAAGAGATAAAACCATATCAAAAATGTTGTTTTTTAATAGTGATGAACACTTTTCAAAACTTCCGTCAAATGTTATTACTTCCACAACTTTTTTTTGCGCAAAAGAAAGTTGTTTTAAAACTATTTGAGAAAAATTTTTGTCAAACCCAGATAAATTTGAAGAAAAATTTGTTGTCACGTCATCAATTTTTTGGGCAAGGCAAGCAAGTTTTCCATTTAACGTGCTTCGCTTAATATTTTCGCTGTCAAAATCTTCACATAAATTGTACATTGATATAACGCTTTCCTTTAAAACTGCCAAACTTTCCGTAACAGTTTTCTTGTTTTTTCCTTTGTATTTTTCAAGGACAGACGGAATAGAAAAAGTGACAATGCGAGAATCGTATCCAATATCAATTAAATTTTCTTTAATCTCTTGTGCCTCAATCAGCGTTGGATATATTCCAGCAAAAACATAATATTCCCCGTTTTTATACACTCGCCCCATCGCGCCCCTTAACGAAATATCATTCGCATACAAAATTGCGTCTTGCTCACTTGAAAAATGTTTTGATGAAACGCAATAAAATGAATATGAATTAAACTCAATTTTATCGCACGAAAAAATGCCTTTTTCTTTTGTGATAATCGAAGAAAAGATGTCGGCCAGATTGAAAACAACAAGCAAATCAACCAAGATAAAGAGAAAAACAAACAAAATTTGCTTGATTTTACCCTTTTTGGAAAGGTTTTTGACTTTTTTTTGTGATTTTTTAAAAATTTTTGACACTTTTTTTTGAAAACCGCCCTATATATAAACTAAAATGACTATGATTGCATTATAAAATTTATGAAAAAAATGCAAGCAGTATGATAAAAGGAGATAAAAATGGAAATGTTGTTTGATAGAGTGCTAGCAAAAAAAATTGCGGCGCAAAACACGACAAAAAGCGGGTTGATCGTTTCAAGTGACGACAAGTTACCAATGCTTCAGCAGGCAAAAGTCGAGAGCGTGGGAAACGGGTCATATGAGTACGGCGTTTTTGTCCCGATGCAAATTGAAGTCGGCGACAAAATTTATTACGAACCACACACAGCCGTAGAATTTTCAATGCAAGGCGAAGAATATGTAATTTTAAGACAAATCGATGTCGTTATGAAGGAGAAAAAATGAAAGAAATTGTAGTAGAAAAAGAGTCAAGACAAAAGTTGCTTGACGGAGTTAATAAACTGGCAAATGTAGTCAAATTGACGCTTGGACCTAAGGGGAAAAATGTTGTTCTAGATAGAAAATACGCAACACCCCTTATCACAAATGACGGGGTTACTATCGCAAGAGAAATTGAGCTCCCAGACGCTTTCGAAAATATGGGGTGCAAGCTTATAAAAGAAGTTAGCCAAAAAACAAACGATACGGCAGGCGATGGTACGACAACTGCAATCGTTTTGGCACAAGAAATGTTAAATTTAGGGGTAAAATTTGACCTTATGGAACATAGCCCCATTTTAATAAACAAAGGAATTGTCAAGGCAAAAGACTTGGTTGTTAACAAAATCAAAAAGCTTTCAAAAAAAATCGAGAGCAGTCAAGACATTGAAAACGTTGCATCAATTTCTTCACAAAATAAAGAGATTGGAAAACTTATTGCTGAGGCATACAAATGTAACAATTCGTGTAATATCAGTTTGACCGATAGCAAAACAAACAAAACCGAACTTGTTATAAGCAGTGGAATGACTTTGGAGTCAGGACTGGTTACTCCCTATCTCGCAACAAATATGGATAAAGGTGTTTTTGAAGAAAAAGATTTAAAAGTTGTTATAACCGACAAAAAAATTGAAAATTTTAATCAAATTTTACCTATCTTGGAAAAAATCATGAGCGCAAATCTTCCCCTTCTTATAATTTGTGATGACATTTCAAATGAAGCATTGTCAACGGTTGTTGTGAACAAAATGCGTGGTGCGTTTAGGTGTGCAATTATTAAAGCACCTTTCTATGCTGACAAAAAATTGGCAGTTTTGGAAGATTTAGCGTGTTTAACCGACACTTTTGTTATAACAAATGCAAGTGAGAAAAATTTGTCAAACATAGAAATTGATGATATGGGTGATGTTAAAAACGCCAAGATCACAAAAGATACGACAATTTTGGTTGCTAAAAAAGACACAACAGATAGACTTGAAAGACGAAAAAATAATATTCGCGAACAAATTGCGGTGTGCAGTATTGATTTTGATAAAGAGCAACTTCAAAAAAGATTGACAAATTTGGAAGGCGGGATTGCAACTATTATGGTTGGTGCAAACACAGATGTTGAGCAAAAAGAAAAGAAACTTCGCATTGAGGATGCACTTTCCGCCACAACTTCCGCAATTGAACAAGGTATTATTGCTGGAGGCGGTGTTACTCTTTACAAAATGTCAAAATTTTTAAAATTACAAATAAAAAGATGTAAAGCAAAAGAAGAAAAAATTGGGTTTGAGATTGTTTTAAAGGCCCTTTCTGCCCCACTTAAGCAAATTTTAAGTAATGCAGGCGAAAATGTCGATGAAATCATGCAAAAAATCGATAGAATGAACTCAAAGAACTATGGATATAACGCACTTACACGAAAATTCGGCGATTTGTTTAAAATGGGTGTTATTGACCCTGCAAAAGTTTCAATTTCCGCGCTTGAAAATAGTGTAAGCGTTGTTACAACTATGCTAACAACAGAAGCGCTTGTTTGCGATAAAGAATAATTTTTACTAACTTTTTAAAAAAAACACCAATTATGTAATTTTTAATATTGATTTAAAAACTTGTGTTATTGTTTTTAATAATCATATTGTTCGTTTTAATAAATTTTGCTATTTACTAAAAACAAACTTATAATATTTATTAGGTTTGCTTTTATATATTACTTTTGGTCTTTGCATGTTAGTTTTGGCTTATTTATATTTGTTTTAGCTTATTTATATTTGTTTAGCTTAAAAAAAATACTCCTAGGTAAATTCTAGGGGTATTTTTTGTTAAACAACTTTTTACATTTAGAGTTTTTTATCCAATCGCTTTTCAATGGTGGATGTAAAACTCGCCTTGTTAATATTTTACACAAGCAAGAATCTTGCAACATTAAAATCTTTCCACGCACCTTCGTCGTATGGTGGTGGCACTCTAAAAGTGTGCCTAACTTTTGTTACTGGATGGTCAAACTTAATTTCAGTAGCCCAAAGAGCCAAATTCCCTTTTTCGCTTTGGTTCCCATATTTTTGGTCGTTAACAACAGGACAGTTTATGCCCGCAAATTGGACTCTTATCTGGTGGCTACGCCCTGTTTCAAGTGAGATTTTAACGAGCGATCTTCCGTTTTTTGTTTCCAAAACTTGGTAATTTAAAACTGCTTCCTTAGCACCATCTTCGTATTGTGGACAAATTTTGACGGTGTTTGTTCTCTCGTCCTTTTTAAGATAATTTTTGAGCGTGCCTTGTCTATTTTTTGGGACGCCATTTAAAACAGCAAAATAAATTTTATCAACTGTTCTATCTTGAATTTGCTTTGATAGTCTTTCTGCACTTTTTGAGTTTTTTGCAAAAACCATTACCCCGCCAGTTGGTCTATCAAGTCTATGGACGAGCCCCAAAAAAGCGTTGCCTTGTTTGTTATGCTCCTTAATCAAATAGTCTTTTAGCATCGTCAAAAAATCTTTATCTTCACTGCTATCTAGTTGAACAGGCACATTTTGAGGTTTTACAGCGACCAAAACTTGGTTGTCTTCAAAAATAACATCACACATTATTTTGTTTCCCCCTTGGCAACTTTCAATTTCAAAATTACTTTTTCGCCCACAACTTCAACTTCTTTTGCGTAGTCTGGGGCTGGGATATTGCCGTTTAATGTTGTAACAAGCGCTTCTTGCTTAATTTTGCTGGCATATTTTTCGACAACTTTTCTGATATAATCAGAGGTTGATACAATATCCATTTCAATTCTATCTTCAATATTAAAGTCCGCTTCTTTTCTCAAAACTTGTGCCGTACGGACAAGTTCCCTATACGCGCCTTCAAGCATCAAGTCTTCATCAAGCGTTGTGTCAAGAACAAGCGTTGTATCCGCACCAAGAGACGCGATTACATATTCCTTCTTTGGTTTCAAAACAAGGTTGAACAGACTTTTGTCGAGTTTTCCAAAAGGTTCAATGTCAATCGAGTTTTGATAGAACATCGTCACAAGGTCTTTCATTTTTTCGTCATTTAATGTCGTTACATACTCTTTTAATTGTTGGACATTGCCTTTAAGAACAGCCCCAGCAGTTTTAAAGTTAACGGTTAGACTTGGAATATTAAATTTCTCCGTGCTATGCTCAAACTCAATGTTTTTGATATTTAATTCGTCTTTTATTACATCTTCAAACGCTTCAACCGCGCTATCCACCGCGTCAGTCGACAAAATATACATTGTTCTAAGAGGTTGCTTAATTTTAAGTTGATTTTCATTTCTTAGTCTCAAAGCGTTTGCAATAATATCACGCGCAAGAGTCGCTTTTTCAACAATACCACTTGATTTCACATCAACTGGTTGAGGAAAATCGCTAAGCATTACACTTTCTGGCGCATTTTTCTCTGTCCCACGAACAAGATTTTGCCAAATATGCTCACTCAAGAAAGGTACAATAGGTGCCATAACTTGAACCATTGATTTTAGCGCATAATACAAGCACGCATAGGCAGTCAATTGGTCTTTTTTATCGTCCGACTTCCAAAATCTTCGTCTATTAACGCGGATATAGAAATTGGTCAAATCGTCAACCAACTCTTCAAAATCTTTAACAACAAGATAAGACTTATATTCGCCATAATTTTTGTCGCTCTTTGCTACAAAATCGTTGATTTTTTCAACCAGCCACCTATCCATTGGGCAAAGGTGGTCGAAATCAATCTTGAAATTTGCAATATCTGGATTGTCAATTACCGCATATGTGTTGTAGAAAATGTAGGCATTCCAGAAATTCATAAGTTTTCTACGCGCTTCGTCCGTTAACGAAAAACCAAAACGCATATCATTTGCAATATTCGCTCCCGCGTACAAATACCTAATTGTGTCTGCGCCAACTTTATCAGCAACAACATCACTATCAAGCGTGTTTCCGCCACTTTTATGGAATTCGTTTCCGTTTTCATCCTTTACATATTGGTAGGTTACAATTTTTTTATAAGGTGCTTTACCCGTCAAAGTCACGCTCATAACAAGCATTGAATAGAACCAAAGTTTTATTTGCTCAATCATTTCACAAACATAATCGCTTGGGAAATTCTCTTCAAAGAACTTTTTGTCTTCAAAGTATTTTTTTGTGCTAAATGGAGTTATACCAGCGTCAAGCCAGCAGTCGCCGACTTCCTTAACTCTCTCAACTTCCGCCCCACACTTGTCGCATTTTATCCTAACATTATCAATGTAAGGTCTATGAAGATGTGGAATTTTTGCGATTTCTTCTGGGTTTACTGCTTTTTTAGCGAGTTCTTCAAGACTGCCTAAAACGTGGACATGCCCGCAATGTGAGCAAACATAGAATGGAAGTGGAAGCCCATAGAAACGACTCCTTGAAATATTCCAGTCCCCCATATTGTTTAGCCAGTCGACCATTCTTTTCTTGGCGTAACTTGGCTCAAACTCCACTTCATCAATCGCTTTTAATAGTTGTGGGCGAAGGTCGTCAAGGCAAATATACCAAGTCGAAATAAGTTTATAAACAAGATCAGTTTTGCATCGCCAACAATAAGGATATGAGTGTTTATATTTATGCGCATAAAAGAGTTTTCCATCTTGTTCAAGCCTATCAATAACAAGTTGGACGACTTCAGTTGTCTTTTTACCCTTTAAAAATCCCGTATTTTCAAGCATAACGCCTTGTTCGTCTATTGGGCAAAGTTGTGGCAAGTTATTTCTAAGACCTAGTTCGAAGTCCTCGGCTCCGCACCCAGGCGCGATATGAACGACACCGCTTCCTTCCGTTGCGTCAACATCTTCCCACGCAACAACTTTATGAGTAAATTGTTGCTCGACAAGTTCTGGGAAACAAGTTTCGTATGTTAACCCAACAAGTTTTTCGCCTTTAAACTCGTCCAAAATTTCGTATGGTTCTTTTATAACTTTCAAAGCATCCTTGCACAAAACAATTGTGTCTTTTGATTCTTTAAGCTCAACTTCGCAGTAATCTAGTTCAGGATTAACCGCAAGTGCAACGTTTGCCGAAAGCGTCCAAGGAGTGGTTGTCCAAGCAAGAATTCTAAAATTTTTGCCTTCTACTGGAAATTTAGCAAAAATAGCCGTATGAACAACATCGTGATAACTTCCAGCCATTTCGTGCTCGCTCAAACTTGTCCCGCAACGTGGGCACCAAGCCATAGGTCTATTTTTTTTGACAATATAACCCCTTTCATTGCAAACTTTCAAAAAGTACCAAATAGAAAGGATGTTTTTGTCACTATTCGTATAATAACTATTGTCCCAATCCATCCATTGCCCCATACGGATTGATTGGTTGGTGATTTCTTTTGCAAAAAAGTTCACCCTATCCATACATTTTTTTGTAAAGTTGTCAATTCCGTATTTAACAATCTCTGGTTTCCCTGAAAGTCCGAGTTCTTTCTCAGTCTCAACTTCGACCCACATTCCTTGTGCATCAAAGCCGTTTTGATACATACAGTCGTGACCTTTTAAGGCATTATATTTTAAAGTAATGTCCTTTAAAGTTCTGCCCCAAATATGGTGAACGCCACAACGGTTGTTCGCTGTAATTGGACCGTCAAGGAATTTAAAGCGCTTGTGCCCTTTATTTTTTTCGACCATTTTTTCAAAACATTTGTTATTTTTCCAAAATTTCAGTATGTCTTTTTCCATACTCACAAAATTTGGCTTACTATCTTCTTTTTGCATTCTCGTATTTCCCTTATTTTTCTTTAATTTGTTTTTTAGCGGTTTGTTTAATTGATAGTTTTTAATAAACCCGCCCCAATAGTTTTTAACCACAAGGTTTTTCTAAAACTTTAAAACACCTTTCATAACCACAAAATGTTGCCACAAAAGAGGATACTTTTTTATAAAAATTTATACTTTTTTAGGCATCTTCATTTTAATACGGTTTATGACATTATCAAAATCACTTTCGTTTTCAAAGTTTTCTCTCGCCAAAATTAGCGCAACAACTTTGTTTACAAAAATGTATGCTCTATCATTTCCGTTTTGCATAATCTTATAGATATCTTCATATCTAACGACAATTGACGCAATTTGTTCGCCTTGAGCGTTGACAGTTGTGGCGGAAAGTTTATCTTCGTCAAACTCGTAGGAGTCTATGTTATTGACATTTTTTTTGTTGTTTTTGTCGCCAACTATCTTTAAAATCAAGCCGTAAAAAGCAAAGAACGCACCGCACACAAGATAAAGTGCGCCTTCAACATAGGACGCCGTACAAAACATAAAAATACTGCACGCCAAAATAATTGCCGAGCAAACATAGATAATTTTGAGCGCAATATTTTTTCTAATAATGTAACTCAAAAAGGTGTCTAATTCGGCTTTCGTGTAAGTAAATGAACTTCTAATCATTTTTTTCTCCTTTTTATAAATTCATTTCTAAAAACTTTTCAAAGATTTCTTGTTGCTTTCGTGAATTGATTTGCAAATGCATCCTCAACAAAAAGCATTATATTTTCACATAATCATCAGTTTTACAAAAGAAAATTTGTTTTAACTTGCAATAACACAAATTATTTACTAATTATTCAGCAAATACTAAAATTTTGCAAAAACATCTTTCTATTGTATACTTTTTCACACAAAAATGTTTGCTTTTGCGTCTAAAATTAGTAGTTTTCAATAATCGCATTCATATCCAAAATGTCCGCAACAGTCACAACACCAAGTGGTTTTTCGTTTAGATGCCCATTTTCAGTAATTATAATAAGTTGCAACTTTCTATTTAGGTAAAAATTATTTAATGCCGACTCAATCGTAAGATTTTTGTCGTAAACCTTAAAATATTTTGAGTCTTCAAGTCTTGACATAACGCGAGTTACAGTGTTTGTTTCGACAAAATCTTCCAAATTTTCTCCGCTCAAACTTCTATCGCCCAAAACTTCGAGAACATTTAGCCCAATTGCAACACCCTTTAATTGCCCATCTTCGTAAACGGGAATGTTTTTATAACCCGTGCTCGACATTAACCCCAAAAGTGTTTTTAGTGAAATGTCGCTGTCGCAAGTCAAGACTTCCCTTTTGCAAACTCTGTTAAGCGCTAGCGGTGGTGTGCAAATGATTTTCGCAATTTTTTCAAAATCTTCAACAACTTCAATGTGTGGCTCAGCAATAACATAGTTTGGGTTTGTTTTGTGGACAATAGAATTTCTAAGCCTGCCATAATCTATGAGTTCATCTTCATATTTTCTCACAACGCTATTAAGTGGAACTGCCTTTCTTATAAGGTCAGCGTAACTCAAACTGCGCTTAAAGCCATAAATCGACCTTAAAGCATAATCGATTTGATTATAAGCCATAATAAACCTTTCGGCGTTAGTCTTTTGAGTCTGTTTAGCCATAAAATCTCCTATGTCGTTAAACATCTAAAGTTTACACTAAAATATTTTAACACATACACAAAAAAAATCAAAACTTTTATTGACATTAAAAGAACTAATTTTTTAAAAAATTTATTATTTATATGTCACAAGTAAAAAAATATATGTATTTAAAACATATAAAATCTCATAAATGAAGTCATTAGTTAAAAAAACACCGCCAATTAAACTCGGCGGTGAGAGAATTCAAAGAGAAGTGCATTTTGTTTTGAAACAGCCTGTCAAGTAGTCTCCGCAAATTCCAACTCCATCAAAGTTTCCTTGTGGCACACCATTAGGTCCGCTTAATGCTGCTGCGGTCAAGCTCTGACATGGTTCACAGTTAACAGTTGCACAAGACCTTGATTTCAACATTGTAAACTTGCGCTCTTGCTTAACAAAGTTGCCCCGAGACAAACCTTCGGCCCTACTGTAGTGGATTGTAGGTTAAGGGCACCACTAGCTCCCCACCTAGCACTTCTTTAAATATTATACATATTTTTTTATAAAAAGCAAGAAATAAAAAGAAAATATTTTTTATTCCTTTTACCAAAAATTATCAAAACGACTAAATATGACAATTTGTGTCATTTTGTTTTACAAAAAAAAACATCTGTGTTATGTTTATTATATAAAATTGTCAAAAAAGGGTTTTGAGATAGTTTTTAAATTACTACATTGTTTTTCTTTAAGACGCAACCAAAACCAGTTTAAAATATTACATTAAGTTTATAGGCATATTCTAAACAAAATAAAAGTGGGGATTTATGGATAAAAAGAAGGTTCTTGTCACATTTTGCGAAGCGGGTCAAGGGCATATTGTGACTGCTGAGGCTATCGCCGAATGTTTAGAGAAAAAGTACGGGGACAAAATTGATGTCGAAAGATGCTATGTCTTTAGAGACTCTCCCGATAAAAATATGCAAAAATATGAACAGTTTGCCATTAACGAAGTTAAACTTGCAAATAAGCACAAAACTCACCTTAGAGCACAGTTGATTGCGATGAAACTCATTGGCGAACAAAATAGTTTGAGATTTGTGTTCTCTACCGTTTTTAGAAAAGTAAAACGTGGGCTTATAAAGTTGTACGCAGAAAAAAAACCTGACGCGATTGTTTCAACATATTTCGCGACACATCATATCGCGTGCGTTGGCAAGAAAAAAGGAAAATTTAATTCGCAAGTTATCGCATATAACCCAGACCACAACACGCACGGTTGGTGGGATAGGACGGGAGATTTGTTTATTGTCAACAATCCTTTTGCATTGGACGAAGCAAAAAATGTCCGACATATAAAAAATGTAAAAGAAGTGAGTTTTATCACGCGCGAATGTGTCATAAATGCTAACGAATCCAAGGAATTTTATCGCAAAAAATACAACCTTCCTATGGACAAATTTACAGTTGTTTTGGCTGATGGCGCGTACGCAAAGGCAAAACTAAATGAGTTTACAAAGGAACTTTTAAAAACTACATTCCCTATCACAATCATTCCAATTTGCGGGAAAAATGAAAAACTTTATAACGAATACTTAGAACTGCAAAAAAATGTTCCAAGTAACATAACGTTCCTTCCCCAACCTTTTGTCTCTGATTTACCAGAAATTTTATGTGCGTCCGATCTATACATAACAAAGGCGGGTCCAAACGCTATAACTGATTGCGTGTTTATGCATACACCAATTATGACGAATTTTTATTCAGGTGACATTGAAAAGGCGTCAAACAAATTGTTTACTGAAATTTATAAAACTGGCATTTACTGCCCTGACAAGAAAAAGGCAAAAGAGCTTGTAGAAAGTTATATAAAGGACCCAAGTTTACTTGACGAATACAAGAAAAATACATATAAAATCAACAAATTCGACAACGGCGCCGACGCAATTGCAGACATTGTTGCACATCAAATTGGAATAGAATAAAAAGTTATTTAGTGCTTATAAGACGAAATCCCGCACTAATTTGAAAAAATACATTTAAAAAAGGTAGTAAATTTTACTACCTTTTTCCTATTTATTTACCCTTTTTCGTTTTATAATATTCTTTTAATTTTGCAGAACTTGTTTGTTTCTTACTTGATTCTTCTCCCGCCTCTTCTGTTCTTTTTTGTTTAGCGTGATTATTAACTTTCAAGTTTTCATTTTCTTTTAAACTCGCGGGACGAGACTGCGTTACACTTTCACCATCATTTTTTGTTTTACTCGTAGTAGGTTCTACTTTTACGCCCGTTTCCGTCTCAACGCCACTAGTTTGCAAGTTTTTGCTATTTGATTTTGGAATTTGAAGGTAACGATTAACAATGCTATTAACCTTTTTTCTTTCGAGTTCCCAAGGTTCCTTATCTTCGTTTTCAAGTTCAACAAGCGCCATCAAAAGTAGAGAAACTACAATGTGGAATATGCTATTGTTTGGCGTTGGGTCAAAACAGCCCGACACGAAGATACAAAGGTAGTTCATAAGGACAAAAAACTTAAACCTATCAAACTTTGTAAATACCATTTGGTACTTTTTGTAGTAAAAATATAGGTTTAGCGCCGTTCCAACAAGCCCCGTGCAAGTCAAAAAGTGCAACATTGTGTTGTGAGCATTAACCAATCCAACTCCATTGCCAAAATTTTCAATTCCAGGAATCATGTTTTGCATTGCTTCTGCGTCTCTTGTTACAAAACCAATTCCAAAAAATATATTGTCTTCGAATTGATACCAACACCATTTCCAAAGATATTCTCTGCCGTTTTTGCCAAGTCCTACTTCTAAATAATAAAAGAGTAGGTCTTTAATCTTTTCACGAAAAACTATTGCCAAAATTGCGACAATTCCGATAATTACACCAATAGTGATACCAATAATTTTTTTATTAGAACTGTCTTTTAAGTCGACAAAGAAATATATGATTGTAGCAATAGCACAAATTGCAAGCGCAATTCTTGAATATGTTAAATACACAAAAAGGTCAAAAACAAAGCCTAAAAGCATATAAAGATAGTCATATTTTTTGCCACGAGCGAGATAAAAGCACGACAAAACACCACTAATCATAAAAATCGCCGCAGCGTTAATCTCGCCCGTGCCTATTCTAACAGTTTTCCACTTAATAGCGTCTTGCAAATTATCCGCTCGAATGTAGAAAATAATTATTTCAAAACAAATAAGTGTAGTTAAGGCAATAAAAGCGTAAGCTATGTATTCTTTGTCATCTTTTGAAAGAAAATTTATAAAAAGCCAATACAAAAAATAGACCAAGACACAAAAAAACGCGACAATTAAGAAAATTTTTATGTCAAAAAAGCCGATTATTCCGCCCAAAACATTCCCCACGCCCGCAATTATAAACGCTGGGAAAAGTTCTCCACGCTTAAATTTTCTTTTATATTTTACCTTTTCTCTAACTATGTATGCAATAAGAAAACCAATAAACGCCCCAAAAATTGATAAGTAAAAAATCCAGTTTCCAATCCCCGCGTGGATTGTCGTTATAGAATATGAAATCGCAATAACAGGAAACAAAAAAGCCTTAATATCTTCACGACAAAAATACAAAACAAGCCCTTCATACGCAAGAAGTATGGGGAGAGAAACATAAGGAAAATCAAGCGCCCAAAAAATTGCGACAAAAACCGCTAAAACAAAAATAATCCATTTGCTATTTAAAATTTCTCTAATTTTTAGCCCAATTTGGCGCTCTTGTTGTGGTTCTGCGATTTCCATTTCAACCTTCTCCAATTAAAGTTATTCTACATTATAACCTACTTTAAGTCAAGAAAATATAGAACTTATTTCTATAATTTCCCCAAAAAAATCCATTTTTTACATAAAAAGACAAAAAATTATATGTTTTCTATTTGCCAATCGATAGGCTCAATGCCTTTTGACTCCAAAAATTTGTTACACTTCAAAAAATGTCCACATCCAAAAAATCCGTTGTTTGCAGATAGTGGACTTGGGTGTGCGCAGGTTAAAACATAGTGACCAGACAAGTCAATGTCTTTCACAATGTTTTTTGCGCCGTTACCCCAAAGAAGGAACACAACTGGCGAGTACTTTTGCGCGACAAACGAAATAATTTCGTGCGTAAAGCGCTCCCATCCCTTCCCTTTGTGGCTGAAACTTTTTCCTTTCTCGACGGTCAAAACGCTGTTTAAAAGTAAAACACCTTGTTTTGCCCATTTTGTCAAATTACCATTGTTCGGGATGTAAGTGCCAAGTTCATCGTGGAGTTCTTTGTAAATATTTTTTAAACTTGGTGGAATTTCGCCGTGTTCAACCGAAAAACAAAGCCCATGCGCTTGCCCTTCATTTATATATGGGTCTTGCCCCAAAATAACAACTTTGACATCTTTAAATTTAGTTTGATTGAGCGCGTTAAAGACGAGTTTATCTGGTGGATAAATCGTTTTTGTCGCGTATTCAGCATTCAAGAATGCTTGAAGAGACTTAAAATAGTCCTTATTAAACTCATTTTTTAGTAATTCATACCAATTTTTCGCAATGTAAAACATATTTTCACCAAAATTATTCTACCACAATCTTTCACAAAACAAAAATAAAATGAATAGAATGTCAAAAAAAGTGATTTTTTATTTGGCATTTTGCACAAAAATATTTTATAATAGATTTGATTTTGGGGGCAAAAATGGAAAAAATTTATGACCTAGTTATTTTGGGCGGTGGTCCAGCTGGGATGACCGCAGGTATTTATGCAAAACGCGCGGGACTTGATGTTGTTATCGTCGAAAAGACTCTTCCTGGGGGCGCAATTTGTAATACTGCCGATGTGTCAAATTTTACTGGGTTTGGGACTATTTCGGGAATGGAACTTGCGACAAAAATGTTTGAACATACGCAAGCACTTAACATTCCTTTTGTTTTTGATGAAGTAAAAAAGGTCAAAATTGAAGGCGATATTAAAGTCGTCGAGTGTTTTTCCGAAACGATAAAGGCTTATGCGGTGATTTTGGCTTTTGGTGCGAGCGTAAGAAAACTCGGCATCGACCGCGAGCGCGATTATGTCGGAAAAGGCATCAGTTATTGTGCAACGTGCGACGGCGCGTTATATAAAGGCGAGACAGTTGCCCTCGTCGGCGGTGGAAACACCGCTCTTGAAGATGCAATTTATTTGTCAAATGTCGCAAAAAAAGTCTATCTTATTCATAGGCGTGACGAATTCCGTGGCGAAAAGATTTTGCAAGATGAAGTAAAAAACAAAGACAACATTGAACTTATTTTAAATAGTGCTGTCAAAAATATCGTCGGTGACAAAAAAATTGAAAAAATTGAGGTCGAAAATCTTATTACGCGCGAAACCACATCCCTTGCCGTCGGCGGACTATTTGTTTGTATTGGGCGAGGTCCTGACACAGAAATTTTGGATTTTGACCTAGAAAAAGACGCACAAGGCTACATTGTGACTGACCAATATATGCAAACAAGCGTTAAAGGTATTTTTGCCGTGGGCGATATTAGAAATACCCCACTAAGACAAATCATTACCGCTTGTTCGGACGGAGCCATTGCATCAACAAAGGCGAATGAATATGTTAGGCTGACAAAAAAATAGCAAAAAGAAACTCAAAATGAAATTATTTTAAAAGCCCCTAGACAATGAAATGACACCTATAGGGTTTACTTCTCTATCTAGGGACTTTTTTCTATAAAAACATATATAAAAAAGATCTCTCACGAACCATTATATTAAAAAATCCGCAAATAATTGCGGATTTTTTGATAAACAATTTTTGAATAACTCCAAAACAAATTATCTCTTTGAGAATTGTGGAGCTTTTCTTGCTTTTTTGAGACCGTATTTCTTACGTTCTTTCATTCTTGAATCTCTTGACAAGAAGCCTGCTTTTTTAAGTTCAGCCTTATAAGTTTCGTTTTCTTTAACAAGTGCTCTTGCAATACCATGTCTGACAGCACCAGTTTGTCCAGTGTATCCGCCACCGTAAACATTAACAATAACATCATATTTGTTTTCTGTTCCAGTGAGTTTGAGTGGTTGACGAACGATAAGTTTCAATGTGTCAAGCATAAAGTAGTCATCCATATCGCGTCCGTTGATAGTAATCTTGCCATTACCTTCGACAAGACGAACTCTAGCGACAGCATCTTTTCTTCTTCCTGTTGAAATTCTTGAAACAGGTTTTGCATAATTTGCTGGTTTGACATGAAGTCTTTTTGCTGGTTTGACTTCTTCTTGTGGTTCTCTTTTTACGAATTTTTTAGCGTCTGTTCTTCTCGCATCAGGCTTTCTCTCTGCTTTAACAGCGTCGGTCTTTTTTGCCTTTTCAACTTTAACTTCTTCTGCCATTATTGTCTCGCTCCCTTTATAGAAATAAGTTCAGGTTTTTGCGCTTCGTGATTGTGATTTGCGTCCTTGTAAACCCTAAGTTTCTTTATCATTTTTGAGCCAAGCGAATTCTTTGGCAACATTCCTTTAACGGCCTTTGTAACCGCAAAATCGGATTGTTCTTTCATAAGTTTGTCGTATCCGACTTCTTTCATTCCGCCGACATAACCGCTATAATGATAATATTTTTTGTCTCTCAACTTGTTGCCAGTCAAGACAACTTTGTCGCTATTTATAACAATAACATAATCCCCAGTGTCAACATGTGGAGTAAATTCAGGCTTATTCTTCCCACGAAGAATTGAAGCAACTTGACTTGCAAGACGACCTAGTGGAACATCAGTCGCATCGACAATGTACCATTTGGACTCCACAGTTTTAGGGTTTGCCATATAAGTTTTCATAATTTCTCCCTTAAACTTCAAATAATTAAATCTTTTAACCAAATTCACGCTATCTGGGCTAATAGACGAGCATAACTTTTGCTAACGCATAGATAATATAACTTTTTAGCGTATTTGTCAAGGGTTTTTACTATACTTTTTGTAAAAAAATTGCTTTTTTGTAACACGCTTTTTGGTTAAAATTAAAAATCATATATTACTTCTTTTAGATAGAGTCCGTCAGGAGCAACAGTCTTCCCCGCGTTTTTTCTATCCCCACCGTTTAAAAGCGCTTCAAATTGGCTGATTGTCATTTTATTTTTGCCGATAAGAAGAAGTGTTCCCACTAAAATTCTCACCATATTATACAAAAAACCATTACCAGTTATTTCAAATACTAGATAGTCATTTTCTTGATTTAAGTTCGCCGAATAAATTGTGCGCGTTGTCGTTTTTGTTGTCGCGCCACTTGCTACAAAAGCCGAAAAATCGTGAGTCCCGACAATTAAAGAACACGCCCTTTTCATTTTATTTTCGTCAACTTCCCCGCGGACAAAAAGCGTTCTATTTCTATCAAAAACGCTCATATTTTCGCCCGTTTTCATTCTATATAAATAAGTCTTTCTTTTTGCATTTTTGCGGGAATTAAAGTCTAGCGGAACCTCATAACTTTTAATAATTTGTATGTCCCCTGGAAGATAAAGATTGATATTTATTGCCATTTTGTCTGGCGGAATATTTGAGCCCGTCGTGAAATTCGCGACTTGCCCCAAAGCGTGAACGCCTTTATCTGTTCTTCCACTCGGAATTAGTTTTGACTTTTCACCAGTCGCTTGCTCAATGGCATTTTCAACAACTTCCGCAATAGACAACCCATTTTTTTGTCTTTGAAAACCCGAATAATTTGTCCCAATATATTCAATTATGAGTGCAACATTTTTCATATGTTTATTCTATAATATTTAACCAAAAAAGAAAAGAGATTTGAATAAATTATTTTTCTAGTAAATATTGTTTTTCACTTCTAAAACTATGCACTCGTAGTATTCTTTTTGAAAGTATATTTATTACTAATAGTTAACATACTAGCATTATTTTCTGGGTTGGTTACTTCAAAATTAGGAAAATTTACTCCCCAAAGCACAGGTTCAGTCACACTCCAAGTACTTGTTGTATCTTCAAAAGTAGCAGTCTCAAGATATTGACATCGACGAAACGCATACCAACCTATATAAGTAACACTGGCAGGTATAGTAACGCTCTTAAATCCACTTTGGCCATAAAAAGCATTACAACCAATATGTGTTACTGTATCAGGGATTGTAATTTCTTTAATATCAAATACTGTTGACGGAAAATAAAAAGCATAATCACCTATTTTAGTAATTCCACTTGGAATTTTTGAGCCACCACAGCCCATAACTAAAGTTTTTGTTTCCCTTTCGACTATGCAGTTACTCTCTGAATAATAAACCTTATTGTCATTATCAACGGACATTTTCCTTAAATAATAGCAGTCCGCAAAAGAGCAAAGTCCTAGTGATGTTACATTTTTAGATATTACAACATTTCCAAGTCCATCACAACCGTAAAAAGCATATTTTTCAATTGTAGTCAGTGAGTCTGGAAGATCAGGCATTTTCAAACTTGAACATTCATAAAAAGTGTATTCCTTAATGACAGTTAAGTTTGCAGGTAAAGTTATACTGTTTAGTTTTGTACAGCCATAAAAAGCATTTGATTCAATATTGGTTACACTTTGAGGTACAACAATATTTCTAAGCGAAGTAATATTATAAAATGCTTTTGTAATTAGTTTATTTACCTTATTTGAAACAATAATTTGTGAATCACTACCCGAATATACTTCTTCTGTTTTGTAGTTTGGCGTCATAAAACAAGAATACAAAGTTTGTTTCTCTGTCGGAAATTCATACCAATTTTCAAGCGTACTATCGCTTGTGGAGACATTGTAAACTTGACCTGGGTCAACGTATGTTTGAGAGCCAACAACTGCAGAGTTTGTGCAAAAATAGTAAAATTCAGCCCCGTTTTTATTTACCAAATCGTTAATATCAGATACTTTTCCAGTTGAAGCAATTGACCTTTCGCTGAAATCTCCATTAAGATACGAAGATGTGGACGAAGCGTCTACAACTGGTGTAGGACCAATTATTTTAAATTTTGTGCCATCACTACTTTTTTGAATTGAAACATTCCTATTATTAACGACCGAGCCACCATTATTGGTAAAATTTATCGAAAGTTTTGTATCTTCTATCGGCTCATTTGGACTTGTTTTAGTTAAAACCCAGTTGAACGAGCCACCAAGGCTTGCATTTTTAGCAGTGTTAGCAATATGCAACTTAATTGAATAACTTGTAGATTTATCAGCACTAATTTCAATCGGCATCGTCATTTCATCCAAAAATACTTCATCATTCAGCGAATAAGTAAACTCAATGTTTGTTGGCGAATTTGAATTATCCTTGTACTCCAATGTTGCATAATACTTTTCTACAGCCGTAAAAGTATATGTAATAACTAAATCTTCTTCAGCCATCAAAGCAATACTACTGTCAGTCGGATTAAGTAAACTAGTTGTCGTAGGTGTAATAGCCAAAAATTTTACTGTTTTATCCCCACTAGATGTTACCATATCTGCCGTAGAAATAATAGCACTTGTATTTTTGTTTATTCGACTATATTTTGCACTTACACTACCTTCTATATCTGTAGCAACATATAAAACACTGACACTTGTTCCTACCCCTTGTGTCCCACTAGCTAAAACGACAATTGTTGCGATTAAACCGACAACAACTATAATGCATAGTGAAAATGCAATTATTAACTTTTTATTTTTCATTTTTCCTCCTTATTATTGTTTGACTATTTTATCAAAATAACTCTTTTAATTTTAAAACAAATAACGTGTTTTAAAAACTTCCTATAATGATATGGCAAGACAGCGAAAATAGCCAAACGACTTTTTGTTTAATAAACTAAGCCGTCTATATATATGTTACCCCCCCCCCCCCCCC
>CALBHW010000019.1 GCA_937893125.1 uncultured Clostridia bacterium | reverse complement strand
CTTTTTTCGTAAAATTTTAACTTTTTTTATAAAAAAATAGCCCCCGTTAGGGGGGATTGGGGGGAAAACATGTAACTTATGCGACTTCACATAGTAAGATTGTCAAGTAATAAGACTGCTAAACTACCCTTCCGTCAACTTCGTTGCCACCTTCCCTTACAAGGGCAGGCAATGTTTGATTAGCTTTTATTATTCTCCACTTATGACATAAGAAAACAAGTTTATTATTATCTTTTTTATATAACAAGTAATTTTTTAAGCTCCCCATTGTAAGGGGGAGTGGTCTCAAAGAGACCGAGAGGGTAGTAAAATCACGACCTATAAACAAAAGGGGGCGGTCGTGAGTTGGCGTTCAAAGAACTGTCAACACGCGGTCGCCCTTATTCTTTTATCTATTTAACCCCTTCAGTTTCTTCTTCATCGACTGCCTTTCTGATTGACAAGCCGATGCGTTGTTTTTGAAGGTCAATACTAATAATTTTAACTTTTACGATGTCTCCAACAGACAATTCTTCACTAGGATGTTTAATATATCTATCACAAACTTCGCTAATATGAACAAGTCCGTCTTGGTGCACGCCAATATCGACGAATGCACCAAAGTCGATAACATTTCTAACCGTCCCTTTCATAACCATTCCGACTTTCAAATCTTCGATACTTAAAACATCGCTTCTAAGTTCTGGTTTTGGAAGGTCGTCACGAATATCACGACCAGGTTTTAAAAGTTCTTTTACAATGTCGTCCAAAGTTGGAACACCGACACCACATTCACTTGCGACTTTTTCTTCGCCTTTTGCACCAATAAGCCTTGGCAAATCAAGCATTGCTTCTTGTCCAATGTCGCTTTCCTTCATATTGAACATTTTTAGCAATTTTTCAGTCGCTTCGTAACTTTCTGGGTGAACGCCCGTGTTGTCGAGAATGTTCTTTTCATTAGGGATTCTAAGGAAGCCCGCGCATTGTTCGTACGCCTTAGCGCCCAGTTTGTTTACGTTCAAAAGTTCCTTTCTAGTCGTAAATTTTCCGTTTTCGCGCCTAAAATCGACAATATTTTTTGCGATTGACGCGTTAAGCCCCGACACATGTTCGAGAAGTTTATAACTTGCAGTGTTAAGATCAACCCCAACCGAGTTAACGCAATCTTCAACAACGCCGTCAAGCACTGTTGACAATCTTTTTTGTGGCATATCGTGTTGATATTGCCCAACACCAATTGATTTGACATCGATTTTGATAAGTTCCGCAAGTGGGTCTTGAAGTCGCCTTGCAATACTAACAGCGCTTCTCAAACTGACATCATAGTCAGGGAATTCTTCTGCCCCCAACTTACTTGCGCTATAAACACTCGCGCCCGCTTCGTTAACGACCATATATTGGACAGGTCTATCAAGTTTTTTTATAAGGTTACTAACAAAAATTTCGCTTTCCTTACTTGCCGTGCCGTTCCCGATTGAAATTGCGTCAACCTTGTGTTTTTTAACAAGATCGGCAATAATTTCTTCGCTTTTTTCGATTTGGTTGTGTGGTGGAGTTGGATAGATAACCGTTTTATCGATAACATTGCCGTTTGGGTCAATAACCGCCACCTTACACCCCGTTCTATACGCTGGGTCAAGCCCCAAAATAACCTTGTCTTTCAAAGGTGGTTGCATAAGAAGGGGTTTTAGGTTAACTTCAAACATCTTAATCGCTTGTTCGTTCGCCTTGTCAGTCAGTGTCGCCCTAAGTTCCCTAATAAGTGAAGGCAAAATAAGTCTTTCAAAACTATCTTGCACTGCCGACTTTATGAAATCTTCATATGAGCCATTTTTGACCAAAACTTCGTCCAAGATAAGCTCAATACACCTTTCATTGTTGGTTTCAACATCAACCTTTAAGCACTCGTCTTTTTCGCCCCTATTTATCGCCAAAATACGATGGCTAGGGATTTTATTGACTGGTTCTTTGTAATTTTCGTAGGTTTGGTAAACAAGATATTTTTCGCCAGGCTTCAAAGTCGTCACGATTTGAGCGGAGTCAAAAAGAAATTCTCTCAAAATTTTTCTAATTTCCGCATCGTCACTTATCATTTCCGCGATTATGTCGCTTGCGCCCGCGAGCGCTTCCTTTTCATCCTTTACGCCCTTTTCTTCGCTAACATAATCTTTTGCCAACTCTTCAAGCGTGTGCTTGTCTTTTTGTTTGAAAATAATTTCCGCCAAAGGTTTGAGTCCTTTTGCTTCGGCGATAGTCGCGCGAGTTTGTCTTTTTGGGCGGAAAGGTCTATAAATATCTTCAAGTTCCGTAAGAGTAAGCGCCTTGTCCAACTTATCCATAATTTCAGGCGTCATTTTTTCTTGTCCTTCAATAAGTTTGACAATTTCTTCCTTTCTCTTTTCAAAATTTCTTAAATAGTCAAGCCTATCCGCAAAATCTCTAATAATTTGGTCGTCAAGACTTCCGTGCATTTCCTTTCTGTAACGCGCAATGAAAGGCACAGTACAACCTTCGTCAAGAAGGTTTATAATGTTGTTTGCGTAATCTAGCCTAATGTTAAATTCTAAACTTAATGCTTTTGCAATGTCCATATGTGTGAAAAATCCTTTTATGTTGTGTCAGTTTGTTGCTTTTTTAAAAGTGGTTCTAAATTGTTTACAAGTTTTATTTGTTTTATTTTAATTTAGTAAGAAACTAAAACATATGATGTCGCATAGTAATCATATATTTAATCCCCACTAAAACAAGTGATATTTTGTCGTTTTTTACAATTTTTCTATGCTTTATAACTATAAAAAACTTTTGTATAGGTCAAAATAATCGCCTTTTCACTTAAAAACCACTCAATGTCAATTTTTACACAAGTTTAATCTTGTGTGCTTCAAGATAATATCTCTTTTCTCTTGCTTCACCAATTGAGAACGCCTTTCTTGGCAAAACACCGTGTTTGATAACGAATTCAAAAAGTTGTGTCTTATCAAGTGTAGGAAGAGTGATTCCAACAGCGGTCTTATCTTTACTGCAAATGTCTTTTAACGAGTCAAGCCCGTGAATGTAGTCAACAGTCATCTCGATTTCGTCAGCCAAGCACTCGTCGATATATTCTTGCACCATTTTGATTGCAAGTGGCGAGTTGTTTGGAAGGTCAAAAGTTTCTTCCTTGCCGTTTACGATAAGAGTTTGTGTGACGCACCCTTCGTCTTTGTTTGGCTTATAAAGTTTTTTAAGCCCCTTAACAAACTTACTTGACGCGTTTTTGACAACCCTAAAAATTGGGCTAAATTCAATGCCCGCGTCGTGAATGTTGACGACTTCAACAAGAGCATATCTTGCTGGGTGGTTTTCCAAAAGTTCCGCTGGCAAGGTCGCTTTAAGCCTATTCCAATGCTCTTTTGCAGTCGCCAAACTATGGTTTCCGTCACCAACCGCAAAAAGTAGTGGGGTTTCGCTATTAAAGGTCTTTTTAAGATATTCTGGCGTCAAAAGTTTGTCAAATTTCGCAATAACGCCGTCAACATCTTTTATTTTGTAGCCTTCAAGATGTCCGCCGTCCATATTTAGATTAAAATCATAAACTTTTTCAAGTTTTGCCCTATTTTCATACAAATTGTCCGCAATATGCTCGTCTCTATCATCATATAGGAGCATAATGTGTGGAAGTTCAAAAATTGAGTCCTTTCTAATCTCTACTCTTGGTGGAATTCTCTCAATAATCGTGCCTTCAGTCGCCTTAATAAGCGCTGGTACGTCAGGTCTAAAATCGTACGCTTCAAGGTCGACATTGAGCATAATTCCAAGACGCTTTGGGTGTTGTTTGGTCGAACGATTTACCAAAATCATACACATCCCTTCGTCCTCAAGGAGTTTTTTGTCGTAATACTCCTTCATATTGTTGTTTATTTGCTTAATCCTTTCGCTATTGTCTTTGCTAAGATAAAGTTCAGGAAAAATAAGGTCAAGTGTCGTTGGCGTGCCGTCGACATAACTTTTTAACTTTTCCCAATACTCAGGCTCGCTTGTAAATTGGTCGCAAGCAATAACCGCCCACTTAGACATATCAAAATTCTTTCGTGGCAAATAAATATGTTGTTTTTTTATAATAGACATATGTAATCTCCTTTTCGTCTACCCCCATTATATCACGCCCTTAAAAATTTCAAAACGATTTTAACCCACTTTTTTTACCCACTCTTTTCCCCGTCTCAATCCCCTTGACCTAGCAAAACCAGTGAACAAAACAACTTTCCCGTCTTTACACTATGAAGCCTTAATCTAGCAACCTTTATTGTGTTTTATTAAAGAAGTAAACTAACTTAACTCCATTCTATTACTACAAAACATTTATCTTTAAATATATCACTTTTAAAACTAAAACTCTCTACTTTTTTTGACGCTCTCCTTATCCTAAAAACTCTTTATAAAAAACCAACCCCAGCACGGAAGCACCCACCCACAAGCGCCAACTTTAATCAAGGATTGATTTTTAATAAACAATTTCAATAAAATTTCTAAAGCACCTTAACTATTTTTAGTCCAATCAGAACTATAATAGGAAGAAACCAAATTGGTTGCATTCTGTGCTGGATCAGTAACGCTAACCGTTCTCCAGCCAGCTTTCCAGGTATTAGTACTATCACTAAAAGTTATACTAGTTAAGCCACTACATTGATAAAAAGCATAACTTCCTATGTTTGACACATTGCTAGGTATTGTTATGGCTGTTAACAAACTACATCCTCTAAAAGCATATTTCCCTATGCTTATTAGATTACTTGACAATATTACATTTGATAAACTGGTACAGCCATAAAAAGCCCAAACCCCTATACTAACCACGCTATTTGGTAAAGTTATACTTGTTAAGCTTTTACAACTATAAAAGGCTCTAGAATAAATAACTTTTACGCCACTTTCAAGATTGTATGAAGTTCTCGTAGTAATACTCACATCACAAGCCACAACATATGGATTTGTATCGTTACCTAGATATTTAACACTATCTATTACATTATAATTCAAACTACTGCAAGCGTCAAATGCATCCTCACCAATACTGGTCACACTATCCGATATAGTTAAGTTTTTTAAACTACTACAATAAAAAAATGCCTGTTTACCTATGCTCGTCACACTAGTTCCAAGATTTGCACTTGTTAATTTGCTACAGCCATAGAATGCTGAATCTCCTATACTCAAAACAGTGCTTGGAATTGTTAAACTTGTTATTCCCTTACATCCATTAAAAGCACCATTTCCTATACTTATTACACCGCTTGGTATTACAGAGTTTTTACAACCTAAAATTAATTCTTTATTTGATTTTTTTATTAAACAATTATTTGTGGAATAAAAAAAAGAATTGTTCTCCGACACCGTTATACTCGTTAAACCGCATCCACTAAAGGCAGAATAACCAATGTCAGTTAAACCACTTGTGATAACTAAGTTTGATAAGTTACTGCAAGAGTAAAAAGCAAAGTTTCCTATTTTAGTTACACTATCTGGAATTGTAATACTAATTATGCTGTTACTCTCTCTAAAAGCAGCCATCGCTATACTTGTGACATTATTAGGAATGATAGAAATATTAAAACCCGCAACCAACTCATTATTTGATTTTTTTATGATACAATTCCCTGAACAGTAAAAGGTAGAATTATTTTCGTCTATCACTATATTTGTTAGACTATTGAGACCCGTAAAAGCATAAGTTTCAATATTTGTCACACCAGAACCAATTAACACACTTGTCAAGCCACTACATCCATCGAACGCACTAGTTTTAATTTCTGTAACACAATTTGGAATTACTAAAGTTGTTAAAGCAATACAGTTATCAAAAGCACTACTTTTTATAATTTTAACGCTTTGCGGTATAAGAACATTCGTTATAGTAGTATTACTTTGAAACGCAGAACTTGGAATATTTGTTATCTTATTTGAAATAATTATTCTTGTATCACTTCCGCTATATTTTTCTTCGGTTGTATAGTTAGGTATCATAAAGCAAGAATAGAGATTTATCACATCTTGTGGTCTATCGTACCAATTTTCTAAGGTGTCGTCGGCGGTTGAAGTGTAATAGACCGTCCCTGGGTCGGTGTAGGCTGTCGAACCGATAACCGCGGAGTTCGTGCAAAAGTAATAAAACTCGGCACCACTGCTATTTGTTAGGTCGTCAATGCTTGATACTTTGCCCGTTGGGCCTGAGACAAGCGCCGACCTATCATCTTCCCAAATATTACTACTATGTAAAGTAGTATTTTCAGAACCGTTATTATGTTCAAAATCAATTCGTTCACTACTCGTCTCAACACTTGAATAATTGTCATATTTATCATAATCAGTTTGGCTGGTCGCCGTTGAATCTTCTATTATAGGTGTAGGTCCAACAATCTTAAATTTTGTTTTGTCCGCATTTAAAACTATATTGCAATTCCCAGGGGTTACGACGGTTCCGTCGTAGTTGGCAAAATTAAGTTTAACTTTCTCAACCGTAAACTCAATTGAAATTAAACTCTCAATATTTTGTTGTCCCGCGGTAAAAATAAGCACTGACGACACAACAAGCATCGCCAAAATTAAAAACATACAAAATGTTATTAACCTAATATTTGCCCGAGTTGACATTGCGTTTTCTCCCTTTTATCTTTTTGCAAACAATTTAAAATATTTTGCTTGCTTTACCTTGTACCAAAACATAAATCGATTTTTTAAAAGATATGCTTAATCAAATTACTCCACCAACATACTTTTAAAAAGTCAATATTTTTAATTAAATTTTAAGTATAATTCAATTTAATTCTAAGATAATTTTTAGTTGTATTTATGTTCGTAATTTTTCATTTTCACTTTTAATTTTTTTGTTTGGCATAAATTGCTCCTTTTTTAAAATTAAATAAAATTAATTTAATATTCAAAATATTAGTAAAAAATATTATAAATAATTAATTTTTCCTATTTTTAGCGTTTTTAAAGGTGTTTTTAATAATTTTTAATTTTTTTAAATTAATTTAAAATTAAATATTTTTTAAAAATAAATTTTATTTTACACTGCAAAAACGTGTTTGCCAATTTGTGTTACTTTTTTTGTGGTGTAAATCCATTTGCTTGTGGCTGTTGCTGGATTATAATAATAAACTG
>CALBHW010000018.1 GCA_937893125.1 uncultured Clostridia bacterium | reverse complement strand
TTGCCAACACCGCCCGCAACGCCAACCTAAGCGGTTCTTTAAACTGGGCTTTGACAAAGGAAGAGCCAGATCTTCCATTAAAAGATTCAAATCTTTCTATTTATTTTGTAAACAACAATGATTCTACTATTAAATCAAGAAATGTTACAATTCAAAAGAATACTGATAGCACAAAATTTAAAATTGTAGGACCTACACCAATAATTGATTCAACATCTACAACATCTTACCTAAACGGCAATTTTAACGAAAGAACAACCACCGCAACGGGAAAAGTGTCGAGCATTGACGACTTAACAAATAGTAGCGGTGCTGAGTTCTATTACTTTTGTACTAATTCTGCCGTCGTAGGCTCTCTATCCTACAACGACCCAGGTGAAATTTACTACACTTCAACTGCAGACTCGACCTTAGAGAGTTGGTATGACTTGCCAAGTTCAAACACAAACCTTTACGCTTGTTTTATGACGCCAAATTATACAACCGAAGAAGTATATAGCGGAAGCGATACTCAAATTGTTATTTCAAATAATGTTTCAAAAATCTCTGATAGGGCATTTTTTAGCAAAACTTCTATTACAGATGTCATAATTCCGCAAAGTGTTACAATTATTGGCGTAAAGGCGTTTGAATGTTGTGATACTATAAAATACATGTCTATTCCTGGGAGTATTACTAATATATATGACGGAGCATTTGGCGGTGGTGAAACTGGTCAGTATATTGATGATGCTACATTTTACTACAATGGAACTATGGCTAATTTTAAAGCCATAACAAAATATGGCGAAAATGGCGAAGGGATAACTGGTGCGATATCTCACGCATTTGGTTATAATGATGATAGTTATGGCGGAGATGTGTTAGTGATTACGATAGATGACAAGCTAGGTAAAATTTTCAAGTCTGTACAATCGTCTGGGCCTCATTGATAGTTGTGGTCATTTAGCTGAGTTTTGTAAAAAAATATCTATGTGCTCAAAAAAAATAGCAAAAAGTGAAAATGTTCAAAATATTTTTGGCAATATAGTGTTTTTTTTGCAAAAAGTGCTTGATTTTTGCGGAAATGTGTGATATATTTGTTATGCTTATAAAATGTGACATTAAGAGTAGGTGAGTGCCTGCTCTTAATTGTTCTATATAGGGAGTTTTGATGAAAAAAAATATTGCGACAAGCGTTTTTGATTTTTTGAGCAAACCAATTGACGATTTAGGGTACGAACTTTATGATGTTGAGTATGCTAAAAAGCAAAACGGAATGAATTTGACGCTTTTTATCGTGAAAAAGGACGGAACAACAATTACAATTGATGATTGCGAGACTGTTCATCGTGTGGCAGACAAGTTGCTTGACGAACTTGACCCAACTGGTGACACGCCATATTATCTCAATGTTTCGTCGCTTGGGCTTGATAGACCTATCAAAACTGAAAAAGATTTTCTCTACAATAAGGGAAAGCAAGTCGAAATTAAACTTTTTCAACCGCTTGACAATAAAAAAGATTTGGCAGGCGAGATTGTAGATTTTAAAGACGGTAAGGTTATTTTTAAAATAGACGAAAAAGAAGTCGAGATTGAATTAAAATCTATTGCAAATTGCAAGTTGCACATTGATTTTTAAAGGTATTATCTAGAAGTTGTGGAGTATTTGCTTTTCATACGAGAATGGTGATTTTCAAGTCTGTCATGCGATGACTTGTCGTAAAATTGCACTAGGTAAATTGTTTTGCGTTAACAAAGCATTAGTTTGTATTGTGGGTGGCAAGTCACCAAAAAATACGACATTTTTGAACAACAAAAAGAAAAATAAGGAGAAAGAAATGGTTAATAAAGATTTTTTTGTAGCATTGGATGATTTGGAAAAGGAAAAGGGGATTGACAAACAATTTTTTATTGAGACGCTTGAATCTGCGCTTACATCCGCATATAAAAAGAATTTTGGGGAAGCAAAGAGCGCTAGCGTAAAACTTAACCCAGAAAAAAACACGATTAAGGTTTATAGTTACAAGACGGTTGTCGAAGAAGTGACTGACCCAGACAAGGAAATTAGTCTTGAGGACGCAAAACAAATCAAGAAATCTTATGCTGTTGGCGATGTTATAAGCCAAGAAGAGACGCCAAGAGATTTTGGTCGTATTGCGGCACAAATAGCACGCCAAGTTGTTATGCAAAAACTAAGGGAAGCGGAATTTAAAAACGCAATGAAAGAGATTTCGGATAGGCAAAATGAAATTGTTACTTGCCAAGTCAAGCGTGTTGAAAACGACATTGTTTATGTTGAAATTCCTGGCAACTCAATGGAAGGAATGCTTCAAAAAAGCGACCAAATTCCTGGCGAGAACTATTGCACGGGCGATAGAATAAAGGTTTTTGTTAAAAACATTCGCGAAGATAACAAGGTGCCTTTCATTCAAGTTTCGCGTAGTAGCAATGTTTTTGTTAGAAAACTTTTTGAACTTGAAGTGCCAGAAATCAAAAATGGCGAAATTGTCATTAAAAATGTTTCAAGAGAGCCTGGATTTAGGACAAAGATTTCCATTTATAGCACAAATCCAAACCTTGACGCGATTGGGGCGTGTGTTGGAAACAAGGGCGTTAGAATTAACGAGATTATAAACGAACTCAACGGCGAAAAAATTGACATTATTGAGTATTCGGATAATGCGTTTGAGTACATTGCGCGTGCAATGAGCCCAGCAAAAATTACGACGATTTATGCTCTTGAAGGCAACAACCACGCAAGAGTCGTTGTTCCTGACGACAAACTTTCACTCGCAATCGGTCGCGGGGGACAAAATGTTAGACTTGCGGGCAGACTTACGGGCTGGAAGATTGATGTTAGAAGCGAAAGCGAAGCAAAACAACTCGACGGTGGGCTTATGTTTGAAAACCATTTTGAGCCAGAAGAAGAAAAGGAAGCACCTTCAGTCGAGATGTCAGAAGCGCCAAAAGACGAGGGTGCGGATGATGATTTGTTAAACCCTATTGAATAATTTTTGTGGAGATGATATAATGCAAAAAGGAAAGCCACAACGTATGTGTATTGCGTGTAGGCAAATGAAGGATAAAACGTCTCTTGTGCGTCTTGTTGTTCAAGATGAAAAAGTCTCGGTGGATGAAACCTTCAAGAAAAACGGACGCGGTGCATATATTTGTAGAGCCGAAGAGTGCCTTAAAAAAGCGGTCAAAACAAAAGCGTTTTTTAGGGCGCTAAAAGCAGAAATTGACCCCGAAACTTTAAAGGAACTTGAGTCAATTTGTAAAAACTAAAATTAGGAGTAAGGACTTTTGAGCGAAGAAAATAGACAAGATAAACAAAGTATTAACAACATAAAAGCACTGCGCACATTGATTACTGAGTCGCACATTCACGGGCTTTTTCATGAAGTGAAAAAAACTAGAAACGATGTGTTTAATCTTGGCAAAACAATGCGTGAAAAGTTGCAAGAAATGAATAGGCTCGAAGCAGAAAAAAGTAGGCTAGAAAAATTAAAAGCGCAAGTGGAAGAGAAGCCACAGGCGGAATCTTTTGCGGAACTTTTCAGTAAATCTACTGAAAAACCTGCCCCAAAGAAGGAAGAAATCGTTACGCCAGTCAAAAAAGAGACGCCTATTGTAGTAGAAAAACCAGTTTCCACTCCGCCAGTTCAATCAAAAACGAATGCGCCTAAAAAGCCTTTTGTTCCACAAAAGCCTTATACTCCAAAATATAACAACACATATTCAAACGATAAGCGCGAGAATTTTGATAGAAGAAAGCCTAATAACGGCACTTTTAACCAAAATCAACAAAACGGTCAACGCTTTAATAACAGTCAAGGCGGATATAGACCACAACAAAATAGACCTTTTAGTAGACCAAACGGGCAGGGCTCGTTTAATCAAAATGGTAGTAGACCATTCCAAAAAATGGGCGAACAAGATAGACAAAACAAGGCTCTTATGGGAATTATTCCAAAAAGGACAAACAACTTGGAGTCGGCATCGACGGCTTTTGGGCAAGTTGAGAGAAGTTTTGGCAACAAGAAAAAGTCGCACGAAAGGTCGGATGACGATAGAAGAATTAACAAGAAATCACTTCTTCGTCGCGGACTTATTGAAGAACAATCAATTGAAGAGCGAATGGTTACTCGTAAACTTCGCCTTAAAAAGCAAAAGGTTGAAGTTGCGCCAGTTGTTTGCGCACCTATCACAAACGCCGTTATTACAACGCCTAATTTGACAGTCAAAATTTTGAGTGAAAAAATAGGAAAGCCTGTTACTGAAATTATGAAACAACTTATGATTTTGGGCGTTATGGCTACAATAAATAGCAATATTGACTATGAGACTGCTGAAATGGTCGCTGGTGAATTGGGGGTTACATTGGAACTAAAAGTTGAAAAGACTTTTGAAGAAAAATTGAAGGAAAATACTGTTATTGACGACGGAACAAACAACGAAAAGCGTGCTCCTATTGTCACGATTGTGGGACACGTCGACCACGGCAAGACATCACTTCTAGACTATATTAGAAAAACTCATGTCACTTCACGCGAAGCGGGCGGAATTACTCAAGCAATTGGGGCTTATTCTATAAACTGGAAAGGCGAAGATATTACATTTATTGACACTCCAGGACACGAGGCGTTCATAAATATGCGTAAACGTGGGACGGAAATAACCGATGTCGCAGTTCTTATCGTTGCTGGCGACGACGGTGTAAAACCACAAACAATCGAAGCAATTAAGCACATTAAAGAAGCAAAAGCACCAATGATTGTCGCGATAACAAAAGTTGATAAGCCAAATATTGACATTGAAAGAATTAAACAACAATTGACCGAACACGATGTCCTTCCAGAAGAATGGGGCGGGGATGCGATTATTGTTCCAGTTTCGTCAGTGACGGGCGAAGGTGTTGATAAATTGCTCGAAACGATCCTTCTTGTTGCTGAAATGCAAGAGCTTAAATGCAATAGAGATAGAAAAGCGGTCGGCACGATTATTGAAGCCTGCCTTGATAAGAATAAAGGGCCTATTGCTAACGCCATTATTTTGAATGGTACACTCAAAATCGGCGACAACATTATGTCGGGTTTTGCTCTTGGAAAAGTGCGCGCACTTATTGATGACAAGGGTAGAAATGTCAAGAAAGCGGGACCTAGTATGCCTGTTAGTATCTTAGGTTTTGATAGCGTTCCAAGCGCTGGCGACCAAATGCAAGTTGTTGACGAAAAATTTAGTAAAAATGTTATTGAAGAAAGAAAAATAAAACAAGCACAAGAAAAGATTGAGCATGGTCCAGCAAATAGCCTTGATGAGTTTTTGTCAACTCCTGCGCAAGAGGACAAAAAGAAATTGTCTCTTCTTATTAAAGCCGATAACCAAGGCTCGTGCGAAGCGTTAAGACAAAGTTTGTCTACTATTTCAAACGAAGAAGTTAAAACTGAAATCGTTTCATGCGGAGTCGGAAACATCAACGAAAATGACATTCAACTTGCAAAAGTTTCAAATGCAATTATTATTTCTTTTGACACAAAAGTTTTGGCTAAAATATCCAATTTCGCAAAACAAAATAAGGTCGAAATTAGAGAGTACGACATTATTTATAAGGCTATTGAGGATATTGAAAAACTTGCAAAATCAATGATGGCACCTAAGTACGAAGAAGTTGTTGTAGGACACGCTGAAGTTAGAGCGCTCTTTAAGATTTCAAGTGTTGGAACAATTGCGGGGTGCTATTGCTTGGATGGCAAGATTGTGAGAAATTCGCTTGTTAAAATCTATCGAGGGAAAGATGTCGTTTTTGAAGGTAAAATCGCAACTCTTAAAAGAGAAAAAGACGATGTTAAGGAAGTCGCAAGTGGCTATGAATGCGGAATTAAGGTTGAAAACTTTAACGATGTTCTTGTCGGTGACACAATTGAATGTATCGTAAAACAACAAATTTTTTAAAGCAATAAAGAAATAACAATATAAAAATTTTATGCTTATAAATGAATCTTTTTAGAATAAGCATTGATTATTAAAAAATAAGGGAGAAATTGATGTCAAATAGAATTGAAAAAGCAAATTCTTTGATAAAAAAGAATCTTGCCGACATTATTGACAACGAATTAAGTGACCCTAGACTAAAAAATGAAATGATTACTGTATCAAAAGTTGAGATGAGCCCTGACCTAAAATATGCCAGGGTTTATCTCAGTTTTTATGGGACTGGGGATAAAAAAGACGCAATAACGGCGATTCAAAACGCGAGCGGATATATTAAAAAATCGCTTAAAGAAAGGCTAAAATTTAGGGTCTTGCCTGAGTTTCATTTCGTAGAAGACCATTCGCTTGAATACAGTGACCATATAAATAGTTTGCTCAAACAAATTGAATCAAAAGACGAATAAAAGGAGCCAAATATGGACGAAAAAGTAAGGGATGAAGTCGTAAAACTTGTAAAAAAATATAACTCATTTTCATTATTTTGCCATATTAGTCCTGACGGAGATGCTTTGGGGTCGATGAACGCCTTAAAACTTGTTCTCCAAAAAATGGGTAAAAAAGTTTACGCCTATTGCGACGGCAAGATACCAAACGACTTAACCTTTTTAAATATTTCTTTAGAGACGGACACAAAGCATATTTCAAAAAGCGATGTTTGCATTATGCTAGACTGTAATTCACTTGATAGAATAGGCGTTTATGGCGACGATTACGATAAAGCAAAAATCAAAATTGATATTGACCACCACCAAAAATCGAATTATATTTTTGACCTTTCTTTGGTCGACGAGAACTCTCCTAGTACGGCGGATATTCTGTATGAACTTATTAAGCATATGGATGTAATTATAAATAGTCAAATCGCGCAAAATTTGTATGTTGGGCTGTCGACTGACACGGGTTGTTTTATGCACCCATCAACGAATGGTGATTCGCACCGTCACGCTTATGAACTTTTAAACTACAACTTTGATTTGTCAAGCACAAATTATAGTTTGTTTAAGTATAAACAAAAAAACTATCTTTATTTTTATAAAACCGCCTTAAAAAATACGCGTGCTTATCTTAATGAAAAGGTATATGTCACTTTTTTTGACAATAGGACGTACAAAAGATTTGAAAATGTGCTTGAAAACACAAATTGTTTTCAATTTTTAGACGGAATTGAAGGGAATGAAATAAGGGTGAAAATCCTTGAAAAAGAGGTCGGAGTTTTTAGCCTTTCGTTTAGGTCAAATAAATTTGTAAATGTGTGCAACATTGCAAAAGCATTTGGTGGTGGCGGACATATTAGGGCGTCGGGTGCAACGATAAGTGGGAATTATAAAGAAATTTTAGGTAATATTCTCGACGCGTGCAGACTTGAACTTGAGGAGAGCAATAGTTGATAGGGGTAATTGTTGTAGATAAGCCACAAGGCGTCACATCGAGCAATGTTGTTGTAAAAATCAAAAAAATTTTAAACGAAAGAAAAGTGGGGCATATGGGAACTCTTGACCCGCTAGCGAGTGGCGTTTTGCCTATTTGCATTGGAAAAGCAACTCGTCTTTTTGACCTTTTTTTAAAAAAAGACAAAACATATGTCGCAAAATTTACTTTTGGAGAAACGACGCCAACATTTGATAGAGAGAGTGAAGTCTGTGAGACTTGTGAGCATATTCCAAGCAAGGAAGAAATAGAGGCCGCAATAAAAAGTAACTTTTTAGGCGAAATTTCTCAAATTCCACCTATGCACTCTTCAAAAAAGATAGGCGGACAAAGTGCATATAATTACGCTAGACGCGGGGAAAAAGTTGAACTTGCACCGAGCAAAGTGACAATTTATGATTTTAAAGTTTTGTCGCAAGTGGATGATAGAACTTACGAATTTTTGATAACTTGTTCAAGTGGAACATACATTAGGTCGCTTGCGCGAGATTTGGGGATTGCGACGGGGAGTTTAGCAACAATGATAGACTTAAAAAGAACTCGTTGCGGACTCTTTGAACTAGAAACCGCAGTGAAAATGGATGATTTGTCAAAAGAAACAATTGAAAAAAATATTTTGTCAATTGAAGAAGCCTTAAAAGATTTTGATCAAATTGACATTTCAAAAGATGTTTATACCAAAATTCGTAACGGCATAAATATGCCGATAAAAAATAAGCCAGCAGATAACGACTTACACCTTGTGATGTGTGAAAAAAAGGCTGTTGGGTTAGGAAAATTTATTGATAACAAACTTAAAATAACAACATATTTTGATTAAAAGGAGAAAAAATGATAAGATTTGGACCTTCTGGCAACGGGCAGTTGTTTACTGACCAAGGATACAAAACAAGCCTTGAAGCGCCGTTGTGGTTAAAAAATCGCGGGCTGAATGCGTACGAATATTCTTTTTCGCGTGGGTTTAAAATGAGCGATTTTACGGCGAAATCTCTTGGCGATGCGTGTAAAGAGAATGGAATTGAAATTAGTGTTCACGCACCATACTATATAAATCTTGCCAATGACGACGATAAAAAGGTCGAAAAATCGTTTGAATATATCATTACATCCTTAAAATATTTAAAAATTATGGGTGGGCATAGATGCGTATTCCATCCTGGCTCATGTATGGGAAGGGACAGAAAAGAAGCCTTTGAAATTTTAAAGAAGAATATGGAAAAACTGGTCGAACGTATAGACAAAGAAAATCTTGGTTTTGATTTTCTTCTTTGTCCAGAAACAATGGGCAAAAGTATGCAACTTGGGACTTACGAAGAAGTTGCGGAAATCTGTACTTTGAGAGATTATCTTGTTCCGACTCTTGATTTTGGACATATAAACGCCTTGACCCAAGGAAGTTTAAAGACTGAATCAGACTTTAAAAAGATTTTTGACCATTTAATTAAGACGATTGGTCTTGAAAAAACAAAAAAAGTGCATATTCATTTTTCGAAAATTGAGTATGGCGAAAAGGGCGAAATTAAACATTTGACCTTTGCGGATAACGAATACGGGCCGTGTTTTGAACCGCTAGCGAAAGTTATAAAGGAATATAACTTAGAGCCAGACATCATTTGCGAAAGTAACAAAACACAAGCTGAAGATGCAAATGAGATGAAAAGCATATATGAAAGTTTAAAATAGTTTTTACTAAATTTTTAAACTTTTTACTTGAATAATTTTTATAAACAATTAGAATAGAAGTATAAGGAGATTAAAATGTCAGGACATTCAAAATGGCACAACATTCAAGCCACAAAAAGCAAAACAGATGCTGCAAGGGGAAAAATTTTTACAAAAATAGGTAGGGAAATTGCCGTCGCCGTAAAACTCGGCGGTGGAGATCCAAATAATAACGCAAAACTTAGAGATATTATTTCAAAAGCAAAACAAAACAATATGCCAAACGACAACATCCAAAGGTCAATTAAAAAGGCAAGTGGAGAGTTGGGAGCAGTAAATTACGAAGAAATTACATACGAAGGCTACGGCGTCGGAGGAAGCGCGGTTATGGTAAGATGTTTAACCGACAATAAAAATAGAACAGCGGGTGATGTGCGTCACGCATTTGATAAGTTCGGCGGAAGTTTAGGCTCAAACGGATGTGTTTCGTATATGTTTGACCAAAAGGGACTGCTTATTCTTGAAAATGATGGCTCAGTCGACGAAGAAAATTTGATTGAAATGTGTCTCGAAGCAGACGCGGAAGATGTCAAAAACGATGAAGATGTTTTTCAAATCATCACAACGCCAGGCTCATTTCACCAAGTTAAGGAGACATTGGAAGGAAAGGGACTTAAATTTTTGTCGACAGATGTCACTATGATTCCACAAAATTATGTCGACTTAGACGAAAAACAAATTGAAACGTTTAACCGTATGATTGATACTCTTGAAAATTTGGATGATGTTCAAGATGTCTATCACAATGTCAACTTGCCAGACGAAGAAGTTGAAGAATAGTTAAATTTATTTTAATTTTGAAATATATTTAGAAAAAACTTGATTTTATTGCAAAAATATTCTAATATATTCGTAGCATTTGTGATTAGATCAATTCGACCAAATTATAAAATTAGATAGGTTTTTCGATTAACAGTCTGCAAATAAATATTATTAAAATAAAATATCTTGTTGCTCTTGTAGCAACATTTTGGGGGTATAGCTCAGTTGGTAGAGCGTTTGAATGGCATTCAAAAGGTCAGCGGTTCGAGACCGCTTATCTCCACCAATAATAAAAAAAGTTCCTTTTTAAGTAACAATTAAAAAGGAACTTTTTTTAATCTCAATTTAATCTCAATTTAATCTCAA
>CALBHW010000017.1 GCA_937893125.1 uncultured Clostridia bacterium | reverse complement strand
CACTCGTCATCGCAATCACAGTCGTCGTCACCACAGTGGCACCCGCAATTATCATCTTCGTCACAATCGCAATCGTCCCCGCAGTGGCAATTAGGGTCTCCACACCCACAATCGTCCGCGTAGCAGTCAAAGTCTTTATCGTAATAATCAAAATCTTCGCACCCGTCACAAGAAGAGCAGTCGTGCGAGCATTTTGTTGCGTAAACATTGATGTCTAAGTAGACAATATGATAGTCGGGATATTTTTTCATAAGCTCGTCGTCTTCTTCGACATCTGGAAGCGGTTTTCCAAAAACGACCAATTCTTCAACTTCGTCGTCGAGCATATCTTGTAAATATTCAACACACTCATCTTCGTCCTCGACATCCTTTATTTCCGCGAACTCGAACCCAGGCAAAAACCCTTCATACAAAGCGTCCCCGTCCTTTTCTACAGCCCTAATGAGTGCTGGAAACGCCGACACCATGAGCGTTCTTTTTTCAAGAGTATCGTCATGAATAATATCGCCAAACTTTTCTTCTTTTTTTGCCATTTTTTCACCTTCTACTTATTATTATAACAATTTTTTCTTAACTTATCAACTAAAAGTACAAAAAACAGTTTTTAAAACGCAAAATTTTTGTTTTTCAATTTTTAAAACTAAAATGCGTTACGAAAATTCTAAAAAAACTTTTAAGTAACCACACCTTTAAAAAACAAAGGGCTTGCCACAAAACAAAAATATTTTTTAAAACCAAAAAAAATAGGTTTTCAAAAAAAACACCACTCTTGCAAAAAACGCAAAAAGCGGTGTTTAAAAAATTATTCAGCTCTAAATGGAAGCAATGCCATATTTCTTGCGCGTTTAACCGCAGTTGTAATTTCTCTTTGGTGCATAGCGCAAGTGCCAGTTTGTCTTCTAGGAACAATTTTGCCCTTTTCAGTAACAAATCTTTTTAGAGTTGCAACATCTTTGTAGTCGATTTTCTTTGATTTATCAGCACAGAAAACGCAAACTTTCTTTCTGCTAACTCTTTTTGGCTTCCTAACGAATTTTTCTTCAGATTGCTCTTTAGCAACTTCTTTTACTTCTTCACTCATTGTGATAACTCCTTTTATTAGAATGGTAGAGAATCATCTTCAATAGGCTCAAGGTCGCTATTTCCGCTTGGCGTAGACGCGTTAGATGAAGCGCCGTCGCTATTCTTTGAACTCAAAAATTCGACTTCGTCCGCAACAACTTCCGTCACATATCTCTTTGTGCCGTCTTGTGCGTCATATGACCTTGTTTGAAGGCTCCCAACAACGCCCGCTTTGCTACCTTTTTTAAGATATTTGTGGCAGTTGTCCGCTTGTGTGCGCCATACAACAATGTTTATAAATTCCGCTTCTCTCTCCCCACCAGAAACAAATCTCTTTGGAACAGCAAGCGAAAATCTGCAATAGTTTATCCCACTATTTGTGGTCGACAACTCTGGATCTTTTGTCAAATTGCCTATTAAAATAACTTTGTTCATTTATTCTCCTTAAATCTTTTCTTTGTAAAAACTACTTTTTGACAATAATATGTCTTAAAATTGGCTCAGTAATAAGCATAAGTTTGCCCATTGCAGTGGATGTTGCACTGTCGCAAGAATATGTCATAAGTACATAATAGCCTTCTTTCTTAAACTTGATTGGATATGCAAGAGTCTTAATCCCCCACTTATCAATCCCGCTAACTGTACCTTTTGCATTCTCGACCATAGCCTTGAATTTGCTAATAACCGCTTCTCTTTCTTCGTCCGACAAAGATGGAGAAATCACATAAAGCACTTCATAATTAGTCATCGACTTTACCTCCTTTTGGTCTAATTCGGCTGATTTATTCAGCAAGAAGGAATAATAATCAAGCGAATTTTTCGCCCAAAACATTATTCTGACACTATTCTATCAAACCTTATCCAAAAAATCAAGTTATTTTTTCGCTAGTTTAAAAAAAAATAAATAAAAAGCACAAAACAAACAAATGTTATTTAATTTTACAAAAAGGCTTGTCCAAAAAATATGACTTATCAAACAACCGCCCCCAAACAAAAAACCAACCCCCTTCCCCAAGGATTGGTTTAATAAATTAGATTTTATAAAAAGCACAAAATCTTTTAACTATTTTTAGTCCAAGTGTAATCATAATATGTAGAAGTCAAATATGTTGCATTTTGCGCTGGGTCAGTTACTGAAATAGTTTGCGAGCTTGC
>CALBHW010000016.1 GCA_937893125.1 uncultured Clostridia bacterium | reverse complement strand
AGACCATATACGAACATCAAAAGTCACGCCAGTAGGGTTGTCATTTGTAATAACCGTAAGAACGCCTATGCTATAATTACTGGCTTCTGTGCTATAAGTCGAATCAAAGCATGATCCTGCTTGAGTTTCACTCCAATTTGCTATTGTTTTAAAATCTGACAATGTACCATCGTAAATAATTTTATTAGTATCGGCAGAAGCCCCTCGTATAAAAAAAGCACCTAAGCCAAGACTTTTAACAGAACTAGAAATAGTTATTTCTTTTAAATTCGAACACCCATAAAAAGCAGACACACCGATACTTGTCACACTTGAAGGGATAACAATAGTTGAAAGTCCCGTACAATTATAAAACGCTTTATCTTCAATTTTAATTAAATTATTTGAAAGAGTCATTGTTTTAATCGTTGTATTACTAATGAAAGCATCCATAGCGAGCACTTTTGTAGTGCTTGCGAGTTCACAACTTTCTTCAAGAGAAATTTGCCCAAAAGCAACCAAATATAAGTTAGAACTATTACCTAGGTAATTGACATTCTTATAAACATTGTATTGAAGATTTGAACAACCTTTAAATAAATACCCTCCAACGTATGTAATACTAGAAGGTATGGAAATATTTTTCAAGCCAATGCACGCTTCAAAAGCATTAAACCCCAAACTTTCTAAGTCTTCTGGTAGATCTACATTTACTAATTTTTCACATCCCCTAAAAGTATAAGCATCTACTTCTTTCACTTCCTTAGGTAATACTACGCTTGTCAGACTAGAATATTCAAAAGCTCCCGCCCCAATTTTTAAGACACTATCAGGTATTATAATCTTTTCTAATGCGTTACACGATGAAAAAGCGTAATTGTCAATGGTGGTTACTCCGTTCAAAATTTCCACATCAAGTAATCCAGTACATCCTTTAAAACTTGAATTTCCTATCGTTTTTATACTACTAGGAATAGTGATTTTCTTAAGTTGAGTTTGGTCATCAAAACTGGAAACATCTAATTCTTTTAAACTCTGTGGGAAAGAAACACTTGTAAGAATCGTTGGTATTTCGCTTACCCAACTACCATTATTACGATACCTAAATTGGGAGCGTGGTATTTTGGTAATTGAGTTTGATATCACAACCGACGGAGAACCTGCCCAAGCAATACTTTTTATAATACCACTACTTGCCTTATAATCTAAAGTAGTTGTTTCCGTATAATTCGGCACCATAAAGCAAGAATAGAGTTCAGTCTTGTTTTGTGGCTTGTCATACCAATTCTCAAGAGTAGAATCGGCAGTTGATGTATAATAAATCATTCCTGGGTCGACATAACTCGTTGAGCCGATGACTGCGGAATTTGTACAAAAATAGTAAAATTCCGCACCACTACTATTTGTTATGTCGTCTATACTAGACACTTTGCCCGTCGGTCCCGACGATTGCGTCGAAGTCGAGTCTTCAATTACGGGCGTAGGTCCAACAATTTTAAATTTTGTTTCGTCGCTGTTTAAAACAACATCACAATTCCCAGGAGTCACGACCGTCCCGTCATAATTGGCGAAATTAAGTTTGACTTTTTCAGCCGTAAAGTCAATACTAATTAAACTTTCAATATCTTGTGTTCCAGCCGTAAAAATAAGCGTTGCGGACAATGTCAACATTGCAAATATTAAAAAGAAACAAAATGATATTAGTCGAATATTTGCTCGAGTCGACATCGCGTTTTCTCCTTTTAATTAGTTTTTGTTCTGTTACTGAATTTTGAGTTTAAGCGTTTAACATTAGTATTTGAAAATAGATTTCTTTTATCCTTGCTCGCCTTTTATTTTAAAGGTTTTAAATTTCAAAATTATTTCATATGTCCCAAATTTTTCAGTCTCTTCAATTAACTTTTTTAACAATACTCAATTTTTATTAGGTATTTACACAAACATTACAACCGTTTTTGTCTATAAATGTCCAATCATTTTAGTTAATCTATTGTTTTAAGACTTGGCGAACCTAAAAAAACTTTGTACAATTGAAGTCGTGACCTAACGCCACAAAATTTATGATTTTACATAATCGAAGCACCCATAAACATCTCAAAGTTGTATGGCGAGTCCCCAATTGGGTAATAATTTTTTATTCTAATACTCATTAGATTCACATATATTTTAACCATTCTAAAAATCAATGTCAAGGCAAAACGCACTAAAAAATAATCACAAATTGCAGTTTTACACACTTTTTTATGTGTATTGTGCCATTCTTTTTGTATTTTTTGACATTTTACATCCGCATATTTTCTATTTCTTTTGACATACAATAAAAATAGGAGTAAAATATGGAACTAAGCGAAATAATAAATAGAGTTAGTAGACTTAGAACGCGAGCAAATCTTTCGGCGCGCGAACTCAGTCTAAGAATTGGCAAAAACGAAAACTATATAAATAGGCTTGAATATAGGAAAGATTCCGAACCATCGATTTCAGTCTTTCAAGACATTGCGCAAGCGTGCGGTTCTAGCCTAGAAGAGTTGCTTTATTATGATATGGACGAATACAAAAATGATATGCAAATAATAAAAGACTTAAAAAGGTGCAGTCCAAAGAAAAAGCAAGCCATTATCGACTTGCTCGACTGCTAGCGCTTTTTATGCTTAATTGTCATATACTTAAAAAAGGACATTAGAATTGAAAAATCAAATTTTAAAAGACAAAGAACTTGCTAAGACTCTTACTCAAATTGTCACAAGCGCCGACCCACGAGCGGAATTTTACGAAAAATATGACGGCGCATTTAAGGACGCTCTTGACGCGCTTATTCCCGAAATTCCTATCGCAATTAAGACAGAACAGCGCTCAATTTGGCACATTTATCCCGTTTTTGACCATATTTTAGAAACAATTAAAGAAATAAATCGCTTGTCTTGCAACTTAAAAAAGGACGAGCAAAAAATACTAAGTTTTATAATGCTTTTCCACGACCTAGGTAAGCCCGCGTGCAAAAAAGAAAAGATTAAAAATGGCAAAATTTGCGACACTTTCCACGGACATAATGTCGAAAGTGAAAAAATCGCCCGTCGCGTCTTGCCACACCTTGACTTCTCTAGTAATCTCGACATAATGTGCAAACTTATTCTCGACCACGACTTCTTTATAGCGGTTTCGGAAAATTGTTTTGAAAATGTGGAAAAAAGACTTGAAATAATCTCTAATGCAGTCGAAAAGAAAATTTCCGATCTAAACGCTTTTGGTGACGGAAAACATTTAATGTACCTACTATGCCTAATTGGCATTGCCGACAACCTAGCCCAAAACCGCGTCCTTTCAAGTGCGACGACCGAAGTTATAAAAGACGCACTATCCATTCTAAAAAATAGTCACATGTAAACTACTTTTAAAAATATAATATAGTTTACCCACCACCATTTTTTTTAAAAAAAGTGAATAAACTTATAAAAAAGAGCAAATTATGCCCTTTTATAATATTTATTATATTTAAAAATTTGTAGTCATTCTAAACATTAGATATCGCAACTAAAAAACTATCTTAATTTAAAGTTCACTAAAATCACTTTAAATCCTAACACAATTTTTATTTTTCGCGAGACAATTCATCTAAATTGGATTTATTTTCTTCGACTGATTTTTCCGCGATGTTTTCCAACATTTGATATTTGTAATATAACTCGCGTTTTTTGTCGTCATTACGCCTTTTTAAATTGTTAAATGCGTCGACGTCCTCAATTTGGCTTAATTTTTCATCCATTTTGTGATATTCACAAATCAATTTTTGTTTATAAAGAGTCAAAAGGTCTGGCTTTCTATCCACAATGAAATGTGACCAACTATCGCTATAATCTCCGCAACATCTAAGTTCCGTCGAATAATTCTCGCCGTTCCATTTTAAATGGTTCTTCTCTAAGATAACAAATTTAGTCGCGTTAACATCAATAAAGACATTTTCAGGTGGTCTATCATCAAGACGAAATGATTTAGCCGTGACAAGTTCGCGCGAAACATTCCCTTTCTCATCGTTTGAAATTGTTGTCTCGATGCCAGTTTCATCTGACATTTTTTTCAAAAAATCTCTAACATCGTTATATTCAACTTTAAAAGAACCCATTTTTCACATCCCAAATTTACTATTATTTTATTGGACTTTCAAAAAAAATGTCAACCTTCCCCAAAACTAGCCCAACTTTTTCCCGCATTTCCCGCAAAAATTGTCATCTTTATCGTTAATTTCGCCACAATATTTGCACACATTTTGAACTTTTTCGCCACAATTTGAGCAAAATGCCTTGCCACTTTCAATTCTAGTCCCGCATTTAGTACAATATTTTGCATTTTCGCCTTTGATTTTTGCGAAAGCAGGCGCAATAGCATTTGCACTTTGCCCCACTATTTTGGCAAGCGCTGGTGCAACCGTATCGGCACTTTTTTCAATTACAGGTTTTGCGATTTCTACGCCAGTGACACCAACATCTGAAATGTCTTTGCCCGCATAATCAAAAGTTTCTTTTGTAACTTTCATATGTACTTTTGTAATAAAAGGTCTAAGCCCAAAACTCAAAAGTGAAATTCCCCCAGCAAATGAGAACATTGCAAGAACGACCCAAATAAAGAACATCGCCCTAGGTCTCCCCGACGAATCTCCGCTTGCCAAAAAGTCATTGCTCCAGCTGTCATAACCCGCTTGCCACGCTTTAAAGCCCATAACTGCCAACACTACAAAAAAAATAGCAAGTGCTAAAACTATCACGCCAAATACGATAAACATTGTTGATACTTTATGTTTATGTTTTCTTTTTTCTTCGTTCTCGTCCATTTTTCTCCCCTTCTCTTTATTATATTTTATCAAAAAATGGTTTAGGCGTCAAGTGTAAGGTCTAGCAAGTTGCAAGAATATTTTTTCCAAAAGTCTCTAATCTTTTTATAAAAAAACGCATTTATTCAACGGTTTATTATTGCAAAACTTTCACTTTTATAGTCACGACCCCAAACTTCTTTTCGTCGTTTTTATTGTAAAATTGATAATAAACACGCTCAATTTCGTCCTTTTCTACATTTTCAAAGCCAATTTCTTTTGCTGTATAATAAGATATCACTTCCCTAAACGAAGAAAAATATTCAAGCCCCACAACTTGCACTTTAAGGTTTTCATTCAACGCTGGCTCTTTTTTAAAGTTGATATAGTCTCCAACTTTAATCAATTTTCGTTTTTCATCATTGAGCCTAATTTCATAAATTTTCTCTCCCTTTTTAATTTTTTCAAAAAAAGGTGATTTTAGTTTCATTTCGTGATTCATATCTTCCATTTTTATCTATTCTCAAAAGTTAATTTTATCCTTTTATGTAAGAAAAAAAGCCCCTAGTAGGGACTTCTTATTGGGTTGGCGGAGAAGGCGAGATTCGAACTCGCGCACGCTGTTACACGCCTAATCCCTTAGCAGGGGATCCCCTTGGGCCTCTTGGGTACTTCTCCACTATTTTTGCTTTATGAGGGCTTTGCCGAAATCTGAAAGTGCGAAAGTTTGAAATATTTAAAAAAAAATCGTTTTATAATTTATTAAAAAGAAAAGGATATTTTTGTTGCACTTTACTTGACACGAGGCAAGCCTTATCATAAAACAAGAAGATTTTAACAAAAAAAATCAGCTTTGTCAACTACTTATAAACCTATATTTTAAATTTTTATTTTTTTGTATATTTTTATTTATGCAAGTCTAAAAAGCTTATTTGTTCCTTTATTATGTTTTAAAAAGCACTTTTTATTTCACTCTATAATTTTTTAATTTCCAACTTTATTATATAGCGTTTTTTTAATATGCTTTTTGTATCCTTTCATTACAAAATTACTTTACCACATAAAAAATATCGGCGATAAACCGATATTTTTCCTAGATGAAATTTTGACTAATTGTTTTGATTTTACATCTAGTCCTCTTTCATATAGTAACTGCCAGAATGTTGAGTCGCTGGAAATCTTTGCCCTTTTTGAAGGTAGCAACATCCGCCATTGTGGCCGTTAGCGTCAAAAGCACAGTAGTTGCCACTTTCTGGAGCGACTTCACCAGGTCTAAAAGACTTACTCATTTTATGCCCTCCTTGAATGTATTTTTTGTAAAGGTTGATAAAATATACATTATTTTTAATAAAATTTTTTGTCATACTCTCTATAGCTTTCTGTGCCGTATTTTTATCAAAAGTTAAAACAAATCATTTTCTATTTTAGTAAAACCAAAGGCTATCTATTATTATTATCATTATAAATGCGCTATCAAAAATTTTAAACCGCATAAATTTTACTTTCTAAAATTTGTTTTGTAAAAGTATAGAAATTTGATAAACTACTTCTAAGGGAGAAAACTTATGAAAAAACAAAACATTATTGTTGCCGTTGTCGGACTTTGTGGCGCAGGAAAAAGCGAAGCAACGCAAATTTTTATCAAAAATGGATATGAAAGAGTGTACTTTGGAGACGCGACATTTGAAGAACTTAAAAGGCAAAACTTGCCTATTACACCCGAAAACGAGCGCAAAATTCGCGAAGAACTCCGCGCAAAAGGCGATATGGCAATTTATGCTAAGTTGTCGGAAAGAAAAATAAGAGACTTTTTTGAGGCTGGCAAAAATGTCGTCATTGAGAGTATGTATTCGTGGAGCGAATACAAGTATATAAAAGAAATTTATGGCGACAATTTTAAAGTTCTTGCAATTGTCGTTGACAAAGATAAGCGCGTCGAAAGATTAAAAAATCGTCCTTTTAGACCGCTAAAAGCTGAAGAAGTTTTAAAACGCGATTACACTGAAATTGAAAACATCGAAAAAGGCGGTCCAATTGCTATTGCCGACCACTTTATAATCAACAACGGCGAATTAAAAGATTTGGATAGAGACTTACAAAAGTACATTGATAGTTTGAAAAAATAAGGGAAATAAAATGGAACAAATAGAAAAAAAATGTTTTGATAGCGAAATTTACATCAAGAAACAACGCGAACTCATAAATGCAAGGATGAAAGAGTTTGGTGACAAGTTGTATATGGAGTTTGGGGGCAAACTTTTTGACGATTTGCACGCGTCAAGAGTGCTACCTGGGTTTGACCCAAATGTTCAAATTAGGCTACTAGATAGTTACAAAGACGACTGCGAAATTATTTTTGTTATCAGCGCAAAAGACATTGAAAAGAACAAAATTCGTGCCGATTTTGGCATAACTTACGATATGGAAGTGTTACGCCTTATTGAAAAGTTGCGCCACCGCGGTCTATATGTTAGCGCAATTGTCATTACCCTTTATGAAGGCGAACAAAGCGCGCAAAATTTCCGCGCAAAACTAGAAAATATGGGCGAACGAGTGTTTTATCATTACTTCACAAAAGGCTACCCTACCGACGTTGAAACAATCGTCAGCGAAGCGGGATATGGAAGAAATCCTTACATTGAAACGACAAAAAAATTGGTCGCGATTACAGCCCCTGGACCTGGAAGCGGAAAACTTGCAACTTGTTTGTCCCAACTCTATCACGAGTACAAGCGTGGCAAAAAAGCGGGATACGCAAAGTTTGAAAAGTTCCCCGTTTGGAACTTGCCACTAAAACATCCTATAAATGTTGCCTACGAGTCGGCAACGGCGGATCTTGGCGACAAAAATGTCATTGACTCCTACCACTACGAAGCCTACCACGAAATAGCGGTCAGTTACAATAGAGACTTAGAAGCCTACCCTGTTGTTAGAAATATTTTGCAAAAAATCACTGGAAAAGACATATATAAGTCTCCAACTGATATGGGCATAAACACAATCGCAAGTTGTATAACAGACGACGCACTTGCACAATATAGCGCAAAACAAGAAATAATTAGGCGTTATCTCCGCGCAAAAGTGGACGCAAAAAAGAACAACACAAATAAGCGCGTTGTTGAGACTATTCGCCTACTTATGAACGAACTTAACATCACCATCCACGATAGACCTTGCGTAAAACCTGCCGAAGAAAAATTTATGAAGTCGCACGCACCAGCAATGGCTATTGAACTTTTAGACGGACGAATTGTGACGGGAAGAAAAACCGAGCTTCTCTCAGCCCCAGCAAGCGCAATTTTGAACGCGCTTAAAGCGATTTCAAACATCGACGACTCAATAGATTTGATTCAAAAGGAAGTTTTAGAGCCAATTGTCGACCTAAGACACAACATTTTTAAACAAGACAACACCAATTTGACATTAAAAGAAACACTTGTCGCGCTTTGCATTTCAGCAAATTTCAACAAAAACGCAAAAATTGCATATGACAACTTAAAATATTTACGTGGTTGCAACGCCCACTCAACACACATTTTGACACCAAATAACGAAGAAAACTTACGTAACCTTGGGCTAAATCTTACTTGTGGCGACCGCTTTTTGGTCGGAAATTTGTTCGATATGTAGTTGAAATATCAAAAAAAATTGTAAGCATATTTTCTAATTTTTGTTTTTTTGCATAAAAGTTTGAGAAAAGATACAACAAAAACTTGTTGTATCTTTTTTACATAATCAAAAAATTTTTAACATAAAAAAGCACCTTCTTTACAAGGCAATAAAACAATACGAAACTTAATAGATGAAAATTTTTATTTATCTACAAATAAAACAATTTTTTTGCTAAATAAAAGAGTCTTAAAAAGAAGAAAAAAAACATAAAAATAAATTATGAAAAGCGTAGCAAAAAAAATCGCCCAATATGGCAAGCTTCTTTTACTTTTTGTCTTGTCTATTGGAGCGGTTGTTGGGTTATATTACTTTTTAAAAAATACGGGCATTATAGGAAAATTCAACAATGTTCAAGAACTTCAAGCACTTATTGCGTCCGCGGGATTCTGGTCAATTCTCGTATTTTTCTTGTTACAATTTTTGCAAGTCACAGTTATCCCTTTGCCTTCGAGCGTCACAACCGTCGTTGGCGTTCTTCTTTTTGGGCCTTATATCGCCTTTTTTATAAGTTTAATTGCAATTCTTTTAGGCTCTATAACCGCATATTTTTTGGGACGCATCGTAGGGCTAAAACTTCTTCTTTGGGCGGTTGGAAAAGAGCAAACCGCCGAAGTCCAGAAACTTTTTAAAAAGGGGAAAGTGATGTTTTTTCTTATGATGCTCTTCCCCTTTTTCCCAGACGACCTACTTTGCGCGTTCGCGGGAGTTGCCGAAATGGACTTTAAATATTTCTTAATAACAAACATAATAACCCGCACGATTGGGCTTTTTTGTCTATGCTTTTTGTCAAATTTTGCCCTTTTTAAGTTCTTTGTCTAAATCTCTCGGCGGGCTTCAATGGCTTTTGATAATGTCACTTCGTCGGCATAGTCAATGTCGCTACCAAGTGACAGCCCTTGCGCGAGTCTCGTAACCTTTATGTTAAGCGGTTTTAAAATCTTAGAAATATACATTGCGGTTGCTTCCCCTTCAACGCTTGGGTTTGTTGCGACGACAACTTCCGAAATATCTTCTTGGTTTACGCGCATTAAAAGTTCTTTCAACCTAATATCATCAGGTCCTTTGCCCGCAAGCGGACTAATACACCCATTTAGAACATGATAAAGGCAGTCAAAATTTTTGACTTTTTCGATACTCGCGATGTCTTTTGGTTCTTCAACAACACAAATAATTTTGCTGTGTCGCGATAAACAAATATTGCAAAGTTCCCCTTCGGAAAACCCGCCACAGCGGGAACAAAACCTAATTTTTTCTTTTGCACTCACCACTGTTTTTGCAAAATCTTCCACTTTTTCCTTGTCAAGATCCAAAATTCTGTACGCATATCTTTGAGCGGTTTTGTATCCCACTCCCGGCAAAATCATAAAACTGCCAATCAATTTTTCTAACTCTTTTTCTTCCATAATTATATTATACCACTTTTTATATTTTAAGGCAAATTGTCACTAATACTCCAAACTATTAGGGTCAAGCAAAAAATCTTTTATCCCAATCATAAGATAGCCATTTTCGTCGTGACGAGGTTTTATGCTTCTTCCGACAACAATAATTTTTTTAAACGAGTCATTTATTTTTTTAAAAGATTGAATTTGTTGCTCTTTTTTGTCGTCATTTGGAATATCAAAAGCTGATTGAATGTAATATCTTTTACTTCCCTTATTTGCAACAAAATCGACTTCAAGTTGCTTTCTTTCGACCTTTCCGCTTTCACTTTGCCCCCTAGACTCCACAATCCCAACATCAACATTAAAGCCACGGTACCTAAGTTCATTATAAATAACATTTTCCATAATATGCGTGTTCTCAATTTGTCTAAAATTTAATCTCGCGTTTCTTAGTCCCACATCTTCAAAATAAACCTTATAAGGTGAAGCAATATAGTGTCTACCCTTTACATCGTAGCGGTCAACCTTTTTTATAATAAAAGCTTCTTGCATATAATCCAAATAATTGTCAATTGTCGACGGACTTATGCTTGCATTTTTAATAGACTTAAAAGTATTTGCAAGTTTTGCTGGGCTAATCAATGTCGACATTCCAGACGCAACTATGTCAAGGACTTCGCCAATATTTTTATCATTTTTCAAATTGTAGCGTGCGACTATATCTTTTAAATAAACATTCTCAATTTGAGTTTGCAAATAATTAGCCTTTTGCTCGTCATCTTTCATTTGTGCAACCGCTGGCAATCCGCCATAAACCATATACTCATCAAGAGCATACTCTTTGTCGTCTCCCTTTGTGGCATAAAACTCGGAAAAAGAAAGGGGCAAAATATGAATTTCATCACCGCGACCTTCAAACTCAGTCAAGATGTCATGCGACAAAAATTTTGAGTTACTACCCGTCACATAGATATCAAGATTGGTCTTTCTCAAATATCCGTTAAGAATAGTCTCGAAGCAATCTAAATTTTGCACTTCGTCTAGTAGCAAATAATACATCTTACCGTCCCTTATTTGTGTCGAAATATATTCCACAAATTTTTTAGGATTAACTTTTAAATTCGACTTTTTAAGAGCAGTCAAATCTTCATCTATTTTTAGTAAATCCTCCGCCGAGTCAAACGCAAACCTTATAATATGCTCTTTGTCGACATTTGTACTTAAAAGATAATTGTAAAAAATGTTGTTTAAAAGATATGACTTGCCACAACGCCTTATTCCAGTTATGACTTTTACAAAGCCATTGTGAAGCCTTAGTTTTAACATATCCAAATATTTATTTCTTGATATTTCCATTTTTACCCCTTTCCCCTTTTATTTTGGCATATCATTCAGTAAAAAACTAATGATTATATAGAATAAAAGATATCATATCTCATTTTTGTGGCATTTCTGCCACTTTTATTAAGTACGATTATATCATATGTATTTACTTTTGACAACAAATTATTATAAATATTAAAAAATTACCATATTTCATTTTTGTGGCATTTCTGCCACTTTTTTAAATAGGTCGCAAAAATGAAATTAAAAGGCTATAAATATTGCACAAAAAAAGTACCAAGTTTTACCTTGATACTTTTTTGTGTAATTTGCTGTTAAGTAATACCATAAAGAAATATTATTAACTCCAATTATCCCAATTAGCAGACTTCCAATCGTGATAGGTATCTGTACACCATTGGAACCAATACCATCTAGTATTTGTATATGGTCCGCCGACCATAAATCTTCCATTTGTGTCTTGCCCTGAAATCGCATTTCCCGCATCTACGACCTTAACTTCTATATTCGTTTCTTTGGAGTAAGGATAATCTTTCAAATTTCCACATTTAGTTGATCCAAAAGGTCTATACAGTGTTCTATCACAATGGTAGTTACCACCGCCTGTATAATGATTATTTGCCCAATATCTTAAGTAAGCCGTTTCATAATTGTTAATGTAATATCCATAATCAATAAACGCAAGTTTGCTTGTGTCTAGCTTAAAGGCTTCCTTAGGAGCAAATATCATATCCGTTCGAACATTTCCGCTACTAAACCAACTAGCATTAAATGTCCCATTATAGTAGTATCCAACTGAACGATAATTTCTTCCGCCCACAGATTGTGTATTAGCGTTTTCTATCGTTCCACTAAAATAAGCAAGCGTACCATTATTTTGATACAAGTCTGTGATAAGTGAGTAGTGAGTTGACTTACTATGAATTGTATATGCTGAATTAGCTCCCGTTCTCTTATTGTTCTTTATGGAACTACTATAAAAGATATAAATCTGAACATTATTTGCATACACACCACCAACAGTATAATTTGCTGAGTTTTCGTACACAGAAGTGTACTTACCCATTACAAATTTTCCGCCTTGTATATACACACCACCCGCACTTCCTATTGCGGTGTTGCTGAAAACATTAGATTCAATTCTTACCGCACTTGAATCTGCAAATACGCCCGCACCATTTTTACTTCTATTATTATAAAGGTATGCCGAAATGGTTATTGTAGCGCTCGTACCATACACGCCACCACCGTTGCCTTTATCATCTGTATGGTTGCTATAAATTTGTCCGCTTGACACATATGTTCCACCCGTTACATACACTCCGCCACCGTTTCTTGACGCTTTATTACCCGAAACGACTTGTTTTGTTGTGACATTTCCGCCTGAGACATAGATACCAGCGCCATCTGTTGCAGTGTTGTTTTGAACAATAAGTTGAGTCGTGATTGTAGAGACATCTTTAAAGTACACGCCACCACCGCTTGTTGCATTGTTGTTCGTAACTTTAATGTTGTTCTTTGGAGAGGATGTAGTTGTATAGATACCACCACCATTTGTTGCATAGTTATGGCAAACGACACCACTTTCACTGCCAGTTACTTCTCCGCCTTCAACAAATATACCGCCACCATTTCCTCCTGCATAGTTATGGCAAACCGTTGCCCCAGTCCTTGACATATCGAATGTTCCACCGCTGACATATACACCGCCACCGTTTGTCGCTTTGTTTGCATAATCATCTATTGTCGCGCAACTCTCTGATTTTGAACCAATCACAGCGTTTTCCAATAGCGTTGTTTTTCCGCCAAGAACCGCGACACCACCGCCGTTATTTGCTGTATTTTTGCCATTGATAACAGTATCTTTACTAATTGTTGTTTCACCCTTGCTTGCGATAGCTCCGCCATTGCTACTCGCGTTATTTGCAGTCAAAGTAATCGTGCCGTCTAATTTCGCAGTTGCGCCACTATCAACATAAATCGCGCCACCGTTTGATGCTTTAAGCCCACTGATATTAACTGTTTTCAACAATGTCAATGTTCCACTGCCGACATAAATACCGCCACCGTTGTTTGCAAGATTGACATCTTTTCCACCTTTTGCAATTGTAAGGACTGAGTTTAATGTTACAGTAGCTTTGTTGCCGATATAAATACCACCGCCGTTGCCACCCGTTGAATTTCCTGAGAGTGAGAATTGAACATCACCCGCGATGAAATCGCTATCAAAGTATATACCGCCACCACCGCTTGAAGCGTAATTGTCTTTTATTTCAACAAGAGAATTTGAACTTGCGCCATCACTACTCTTGCCTACCAATTTTCCGCCTTGATAGTACAATCCGCCACCATAAGTTGCAGTATTTTTTAGAAGATCCGCGTTAAGCGTAACCTTTGTTGCGTTTTGTTCTGGTGTTTTTTCACTTATTCCAGCCATTGCAATACCGCCACCATTGCTTGCTTGATTATCTGTAATCGAGCCTTCGACGATTAAATCACCCGAATTTATGAAAATTCCGCCACCATACGACATATCAGTACTTGTTGACTTGTTTTTTGAAATTGTCGCTTTTTCATCAATAGTCACCGTACCATTTGCGATGTACATTCCAGAACCCGACACTGCGTCGTTGTACTGAATAACTCCTGAAATGGTCGTTGTTCCGCTATCAACATAAACACCACCGCCTTTTGATGCTTTGTTTGAAGCGTTTTCAACACCAATATAAGTCCCTTCATTGTTTCCTAGTGAGAATGCCCCCGACGAATACACACCACCGCCGTTTGTCGCACTGTTATTCTTTATCGCAACGCCTTCTGCGATTGTAAGCGTGCCAGCGTTATAAATACCGCCACCGTTTGTTGCTTTGTTGCCCGAAATGACCATATTTTTCAAAGTCACATTCGCGCTTGTTCCGACATAGACCGCACCACCATTCGTTGCATTTGTGCCAGCCCCGCCGTCAATCTCAAATCCATTAAGTTCGACCGTCCCTGCTACAACGCATATTGTGCCACCACAGCCTTCGATTCCCGTAGTAGATCCCGTTGGTTTAGATGTCTTGTTTGAAGTCAAAGTGTTAAGTTGCAATGTCATAGTTTTCGCGCTATTTGATGCCAAGTACAATCCGCCACCATTTTTAGCTTCGTTATCATCCAATTTCAAATTCCTAATTACAGGTGAAATCGCTTTAACATACGACTCTACCACTTCAATTTTTGCATCTTGATTTGAGTAGTTGTAATAAATCGCACCACCATTTAGCCCCGCGACATTACCAGTAAGAGTGGTAGCTTCAGCAACCTTATTAGGAGTAAGCAACACACTAGTTTTATTTAAATAAACACCGCCGCCATCAAATATTGCCTTGTTCCCTTGAATACTAGCACCATTAAGATTAACAAAACCTTGTTCGACATAAATACCACCGCCATATTCTGAAGCAATGTTAGATTTTATTGTCACCTTGCTAGACAAGATATTTTCTCTTACATCTTCAATTTCATTTACCGTTTTCTTATCGTCAATTCCAGTAGCATACCCTTTCAAATAAATTCCACCACCAAGCGAAGCATTTGCATTGCTCAACTCTCCCGAACCTTCAATAGAAAGGCTACCAGGTGTCCCATATCGAAGAGGAAGAATACCATCAACGTACATTCCACCGCCATTTCCGCTTGCTTTGTTGTTTTTCAAAACAATTTCGTAAGAAAGTTTTAGAATATATAATTGATTGCCATCCGTTTTACCTTCAAAACCAGAGAATTTTGTTAAATTACCTTCTTCAATAGAGTACCAAATTCCGCCACCATTTTGAGTCGCCGTGTTAGAACTTAATTCAAACATTTTGTTCTCATTGTCTAGAATAACCTTAGGATTTAGTGATGTTTTATAAATTGCAATACCGCCACCATTTTGGGCTTTGTTATTTCTTAACTTACCTTTAATTTTGATATCGGCACCACCAGTTATATAAACAGCACCACCTTTTTCGGTCGCTTCGTTCTTTTCGAACACACAATTTTGGTCAATTTCAACAATTCCGCCACTCGCTGAAATCGCACCACCATTTGTCGCTTTGTTATACGCAAATGTTACACCATTAAGTGTAAGTTGTACATTCACGCCTTCCACATTGATAGCACCACCAGAATTGTTCCTATATGAATTTTTAATGCTTGAATTCTCAATCGTTAGTACTGTGTCGCCTGTAAGTCCGATTGAACTATTTATGTCTGAAGAAGTTTCTTGTGAAGACCTAATCGTTATGTTTTTAAATGTATTCGTTTTCGATTGAGTCTCCATTGCTATCATATACTTGTCTTCTTTCTGTGTACTACAGCTATCTACAAACTCAACATTTGTCATATTTAAAGCCGTATCATTGCTTGCGCTAATCAATGATTCAGAGCCTTTAAGGTTCTCAATTATGACATCTTTAATGTTAACAGTCCCGCAACCAAGAGATATTAGAGGTGCCACTGCCGCTTTAGAAGAAGTAAACTTAATATTTTTAATCGTCAAATTTGGAATAAGTCCAACGCTTCCTTCCGACAAACTAAACATTGCCCCAGAAGTTGATTCTGAATTAAATTCTACTTCTCTCTTGGTATCGCTTGGGCCAACTTTACGATCACTTTCGTAGTAGTAACCCGATTCAAGAGAAATCGTCCCCTTGTATTCAAGTGCGCTCAAGCCTTTTTCAAACACATACTTGTCATCAAGCAAATAAATGATTTGAGGATCAACTCCTTTGTTCGCAGCCCCAGTTGCTGCCTTAAAAGCGTTTTGCAAATTTGAATAATATTTAGTAAGGCTATTTGCTCCTACTGTGTACACTCTTGCAACAGAGCGTCTACCAGTAATAATGTATTGGTTGTTGTCGTCTATAACCAAAACAAATTCATTGTCATCAGTTCCCTTGCCTTCAAAAATCTCAGGATTTTTTAGGTCATCACTAGTAACATAAGAAGCAAATTTTGCAATAACTATGTTTTCAATTTCCTTTTTCTTTCCACTCTCATCTTCTATTGAAGCTGGCGAATCAATTTCGAAAGGAATTGAACTTAAATTATCATTGCAACCCGCGACAACCAAGAACGCATAATCCATTATCAAATCCGAAGTGCTTTCATCTTCGCTTTTAGTTTGTGTTGTCTTATATTGAGCTAGATAGAAAGCATCTTTAATTATAAGCGAATCAGAAAGTTTAGGATCTTGATTGCCGTTTTCGTTTCTCCCGTTCAATATAACCTTATTAGATTTTGTGACATAAATACCATTGCCTTTTTCGGTCGCTTTATTTCCTTGAATTGTAACTGCGGCAATATTTATTGACGCTTTTGAATCTTCTTTTAAGGACTCCTCTGCTACTTCTGTTGGGCTTTGAATGAACATTGCGCCACCATTTTTGGCTTCATTTGAAGAAATCGTTGCAGTGTAAATAGAACCTTTTTCTTCCCTTGGATAATCTATTGTCACTCCAGTGTAATAATCAACAAAGAATGCACCGCCTCTCTCACCTGCGACATTATAAGCAATTGTAAGGCTCTTTAAAATGATATTCCCATCTTCATCCACAGGAGTATGTTTTATATTAAGTTGACAACTTTCAAGATAGAAAGCCCCACCATCTTTCTTTGCAGAATTTTTATTGGTTAAATCACCAAATGTTCCACCATAAAGATTAAGCGTTGCATCAGATGCAAAAATTATTCCACCATTTACCGCATTATTTCCACCAAAATTACCACCATTTATAGCAACCTCTGTCAAATTACTCGTCTTGCTATCAGCAGTAGTATCTACCTCGCCTTTGACATAAAGGAAACCACCATTTTCGATTGCCGAATTACCTGTGAAATAACCACCTGTAATGTTAACTGTTTTTTCATTTCCGCAACCAACCGTATAAATCGCGCCACCACACGCGGACTCGTTGTCGCTAAAATATGAGTTGCCAGAAATGTCAAGTTTTGCATTTCTAGCTGTAGCCCCTTCATCTGTCCCGCTACTATAAATTATAAACGCATTTAAGATAGCACCGCCAGCTTTAGGAGTATTGTTTCCAGTAAATGTTCCACCTTTTACAATAACTTCAGAGCCAAGATTGAAAATTGCACCACCGCCTACTGCGTCTGAGCTTATGCCAATATCCGCTTTGTCGAGTGCTCCTGTCGCAGTATTATTTGCAAATCGACCGCCACTGACAGTAAGAATTTGTTTAGGTTCAAGATAGATAGCACCACCAAGTCCCGCCGTATTTCTTGAAATTGTTCCACTTTCAATTGTTACTGTTTTAGCTACCTCACTTGCAACTTGGTCATTTATTCTTGAATAAATTGCGCCACCGCTTCCAGTTGTAGTATTGCCACTTAAAGTAGCACCGCTTATAGTCAAAATACCATTATTGTTCACAACCGCGCCATTTACATCGGTTACTTCATCTACAAACTTTGACCCGCTTCCGAGAGTAAGTGTTCCATTGTTTTGAATAAAGCCACCAGCGTCTTTGTCCTTTCCAACAAATATAATAGACGCGTTATTAACAACAGAATAGAAAATAGATTTTCCTTCGTCATCAACTGCTCCTTCGCAGTTGTATAGGTCTTCTGCGTCGAGTGCTGGATTACGCCCAATGTACAATGTCGTGCCGTTTTGAATTTCAAGCATTCTTCCACCTGGGAATTTTGTGCTTCTATTTATTCTAAATTCAGAATCACACGCCGTAAGTGTAAGAGTCTTTTCTACTTCTTTTTCTTCTCCTGAAGGGTCATATTCCTTTGTTTTCTTCAATGTAATTGTTGAATCAATATAGTAGTCCGCTTCTTGTTCGGATGTAAATTTTGCGAGAAGTAAACTCCCCGACTTAGCCTTATCAAAGGCTTCTTGAAGATCTTTATATGCAGAAACAACAGTCTTTGTCTTATTACCAGCCATGTCTTCTACCATTCTAATCTCTCTAAAAATTTGGTTGCCGAGAGATAAGTAGTTGTTGTTGCCTGTTGAAGAAATGTTGCCTTCAAGTAGGAAGCCAGAACTAATGCTGACCTTAAACATATTTTTGACCTTTTCTAAGTTGTCGCTAACAATAAATCTTACAACATTGTCGCCTTCCTTGTGGCTTGAACTGACGCTAATTTTGACAGCACTTTCGAATGTCAAAATTTGTTCAGGTCTAAACGCTTCGCCGTCTGCAAGAGTTAGCGAGCACTCGACGACCGCGACAAACGACCTATTGCTCCTTATGTCAAAGCCGTCACTAATGTTCATTTTTACATTCGCGCCCGTAGATGTTCTAAGAACAAATCCGCAAGTAACATTGTCTAAAACATTTGAGTAGAAACTTTGACCATTGCTCTTAGCCGTCATAGTTGCGTTAAGCGAAATACCTTTAAGTTTTAGGATTTCGTCACTATTTGAAATAGTTGCACCGTCCGTCAAAACGATAAGTCCGCCACCTTGGTAAATCTCAGAACCATAACCCGCTCCCGCGACATTATCTGTAATCGTCGAAGAATTAAGGTCAATCTTTGCGCCACTGACAAACAATCCACCACCGACAGAAGTTGCAATGTTGTTACTTAATATAACGCCCGTCGCGTTTATTCTATGGCTCTTTTCGCCATAAACATACAATCCACCGCCGTTTTTGGCTTCGTTATAGGAAATCTTAATTCCCGCTCCAAGATTTAGCGTTCCTTTGCAGAAGTAAATTCCGCCACCGCCGTTTGTCGCTTTGTTCCCAAGTTTGTCAGTCCCGTTTATTCCACCAATTTGCGTCTTTGAACCTGAAATTGTGGTGATGTTACTTGACGCGACATATAGTCCAGCGCCGTTTTCGTTTGCAGTGTTACTTTGAATTAAAACATTGTTCAAAATTGTAAGTTTGCCCGTACCAGTAGTTGCAATACCGCCACCATTTTGTGCTGAACCGCCATTAATTGTTACTGCATTTTCTTCTTCGCTACCAATAGACAATGCACCAGTTGAAAGGAAGATATTTCCGCCGAATTCCGTTGACGAGTTATCACTAAATGTCACTTTTGATAAAATTTTACTTGTGTCGTCAGCAGACGAAATATCACTTCGTCCCGCAAAATACAATCCGCCACCATTTCCCGTTGCAATGTTGCCTAAAATGTTGATGTTTCTAAGTTCAATTCTTGCCCTTTCAGAGACATAAATTCCCGCGCCGTCTTTTGCTCTGTTGCTTTCTATATTCGTAGGGTTGCCAGTTGTGCTTATATCGTTTCCTGTCACAAATTTGCCGTTTGCGACATAAATTCCGCCACCACTTTCGCTTGATTTGTTGTTTGAAATTGTTGCCGAATTGATAACGAGTTGCCCTGTCCCTTCAATAGACGATGTTTGACCTTCAAAGTAGATTCCACCACCCATTTTTGTAGCCTTATTGTTTGAAATGTTAACTACCGAAATGTCGCATCCGCCTTCCGAACTAATGTAAATAGCGCCACCGTTTGTTGCTTCGTTGTTTCTAATTACATTTGTGCTTTCATCTCCATTTCTTCCCTTTATTTCAAGTAGGCCAGCGTGGAGATAAATCGCACCGCCATTCAAAGTTGCCGTGTTATGGTGAATGCTTTGAAGTTCGTCTATATCTGTTGCGCTACTAGAAATATATTGTCCGCCAGTGTTTCTAATCTCGGCTTTGCCTTTATAGACATAGACCGCACCACCATTGTTTGCTTTGTTGTTTCTTAAAACACCACCGTCAACGATAAATGCACCACTTCCAACATACACAGCACCGCCGTTTGATGGGTCGATAACTTTGCTCTTTGTAATGCCGTCAGTTGGGTCAACAACATAGAATGATTCTGTATAAACGGCTTCATTGTTTTCAATAAACGCAAGGTCGTTTAACGCAACCATTCCGTCCTTTTTCTCGTCATATGTAACAATTGTATCACCGCCCACATAAATGAGTGCCGTGCCGTTATTGTCACCTATGATGTGGAGTTCTTCGAACATAGGAGTACTCGTTCCTTTAATCTCGCCATAGTCAATCTTATCAACATCATCGTTATATGAGTGTCTAAGCTCTGCATTCGCGTTAAATTCAAGTTTTCCATAGACAATGAAAATGAATTGCTTATAGTCGCTCGCTCTACTTATTGTGTAAGGTGTCGCATCATCCGCTTCCTTATCTTTTGATGTCAAAATGACAACGTGTTTGCCACGTGGAACGACAACAACATTTTCTTCGCCAATAACTTGGTTTGCTGTAAGTTGCAAAATAGTTGGTCTTTCAGCGTCATATGGAGAAGCGTTGACCGCATCTTTTAGATTTGCATATGCGTTACCATTATTGTCAACGACCATTGCACCCGTCGCATAAACATCAGCTTTCCTTTGAGTAAAGACAGTGTTTTGAGCGTAGAATTTCGAGAAATCGCAAGAATCTTCGTCATCATATTGCGCGACAAGAGTTTCTTCGCCCACCGTTGCTCTAAATTCAAGTGAAAGTCTAAGTTTGTATCTATCCGTGTCATTCTTTTGCACTTGCGTAGCCTTATCTAGAATAAACAAGACCGCGTCTTTTTTCATATAGATAACATTCTTAATTGCACTCTTATTTGAAATATTAAGGACTTTATATCCGCTTGAATTAAGAACAATTCCCGCAAATTCACTTGTCGAATCGGTGTTGACTTTATTAAGTTCAAGTTCAACATCTCTCACATAAACTTTCGCCGAATTATCAATAAATAGTGCGCCACCATAACCTTTTTCCGCCTTATTTACGATATTTTCCGTAATTATTGCACTTTGCAAGTCAAGCGAAGAATTCGTGTAAATCGCCGAACCTTGATTACCCGCTTTGTTGCCCTTAATTATTGTAGAGTTGTTAATCCTTACATCAACTTCCGCCTTAATTTGCGCAGTCACGAAAATCGCGCCACCCGCGTTTGTTGCGGAGTTGTTTATAATGTTAACAAGTTTATCTTCCTTATTTTTCTCGCCAACATTTACAGTGTTAATGCTTCTTGTAACAAATGAGCCGTTGTCAATGTATACAGCGCCACCATTTGTCGCCGAATTGTTTTCCAAAACGACATTTCTGTCTTTTTGTGCTAGAAGAACAACATTCCCGCCTGAGACATAAATTGCACCGCCGTAGTTCGCGTCGTTATTTAATAATTTCGTTGGAGTGTCACCGCTACGAAGGGTCACTTTTCCGCCGTAAGTTGCAATTGCGCCACCTTCGCTTGTCGCAGTGTTTTGAAGAAGAACACTAGACGAAATGTCAAGCGTGCCGTTTTTAATGTAAATCGCGCCACCGCTTGTTGCCTCATTTAAGGTTATTGGAGAATGCAAATTCTTAATCGTAACCTTGCCGTCCGCGACATAAATTGCACCACCACGCCCAGCAATGTTGCCTAAGATATTCGCTTTGTTCTTAATAACAAATTCGCCTTTTTCGACATAGATTGCACCGCCTAAATATGCACCCATTCCAGTTGGTTTGTCCATATTTTCAGCGACTCTATTGCCGTAACCTATCGTTCCTGCTTCAATGTATGACACTTTGCCAGGCAAAGTCCAAGATGAAGAATAATAAATGTTTGCGCCGTTATTTGCTGAGTTGTAAGTGATAACCGCTTTTTCGTCTCTCACTCTCAAAACTGCGTTTGAGCCAACATAAATTCCGCCACCGTTTGTCGCTTTATTTCCTAAATTACTTCCGCCGATTGTCGCGTCGTCAATAAAAGCAATGCCGTTACTAATATATATAGCACCACCATTCACCGCTTGGTTAGACGAAAGTTGCGAGCCACCCGCGACTTTCACCATCCCGTTTGCGACAAAGATTCCCCCGCCATAAGTCGCACTGCTTGTCAAACTAAGAATGTTTTTAGAGAAAGTTGTACTTAAAACTTCATTGCAGTAGGCTTCATCAATACTTGTTGACGACAAATACATCGCACCGCCATAAGTTGCAGTGTTGTTTTCAAACAAACTTTCGCCGTTTACGCCCGACACTTTGACTCTACTATTTCCGCTAGAATAAATCGCGCCACCTTGAATTGCCGAGTTTGAAGTAAAGGTTGAATTTATCAAAACAAGTTCGCTGTCTTGAAGGTTGAAAACACCGCCCTTTCCGCTACTTGAACCACTGCCAATAGCCTTGTTATTTGTAAAGAAAACGCCTTGAACAAGGATCGAACTATAATTTGTAGCCGTCATCACGCCACCATTTGTCGCGACATTTCCCGAGAAGGAAACATTGTTTAGTATGGTCATTGTTCCGCCATTAACATTAAACAAACTTGCAGAGCTGTCACTGCGACCTTCAAAAACAATATCAACAGTCGTGTAAGCGCCCTTATTTTCAATCTCTCCACCAAAGACAAGATTTCTTGATGTTACAACAAAAGCATTGTCGTCAAGAAGCGTGCTTGCGCGTTTAATGGAAATGGACGAGAAGTTAACTCTAAAGCCTGTTGATTTGCCCGCCACAATCGTAACTCTTTTGTCTATAACGACAGTCTTTGTCAAAGTAACATTTGTTCTAATAACAATTATGTCCCCGTCTTGGCTTGCGTCAAGTGCAGACTCAAAGTCGCCAAACAATCCACGAGAAACGAGTTTGTTTGAGAACACTTCAAGCATATCTTCAACAACGATGTTAATATAACCGTCAAGTTTTTCTTCGTTTGCGATAAAGTAGTTTGCGCCAGTTACAATAGTTCCAGCGGTTTTTGTAATGCCTGTGCCGTTTGTAACCGCTTGAAGAGCGTTGTCCGTGTAAACTCGCGCATAAGTCAAACTTGTAAGTCCTTTAAACGCTGTGTTATATTCGCCCGACGCGTCTCTTCCAAGGCTTTCAATTGACCTTGACAAACTGATACCTTTTAGGTTACTTCCTACAAAGGCTCTGTCACCAATTTGAGTTACTTTGTCAAGCGAAATGTATTCTGGAAGATTTTTGTTGTTATAGAAAGCATAATCGCCGATTGCTTCGATTTTGCTTAAATTGATTTCGCCTTTTTCTGTTCCAAAAGTCATTTTTTCGCAATCTTTAAAGGCATTATTTCCAATTTGGACAACTTCGCCCGACGAAATGATGACTTTTGTCAAGTTTTTGCACCCAGCGAATGTTTCGTCTGGGATACTTGTTACATTGCAATCTAAAATAACTTTGCTGACTGGAACATTTGTGCCAAACAAATCTATCAACTTATACACTTTATCGAGTGTGATTGCGGATAAGTTGTTAATGCCAGTTAAAGCGCCATTTGTTAAAGTTACATTTTTCACAATTAAACTTGCAAAAAGCGTATTGTAGAAAGCATTTGGCAAAATTTCTTCAACATTTTCGTCAATTGCCAAAGTTTGATTTTGAGTTGTGTTGGTTGCAAGATATGTGTGGAGTTTGTATGTTCCATTTTCATAAACATACATATTTCCGTCATTGTCAAAGACATATTTGCCGTCTGTGGCAAAGTCAATAACTCTAACATTTGCACCACCAAAAGCACCGTAACCTATAGATATTTCTTGGCTAAGCCCCAACAAGTTTTCAAGATTTGTGAGATTAGCAAACGCCAAATCGTTAATCGTTGTTAGATTTCTCATAGCGCTAAAATCAATCGTCACAAAATTTCTTGAAACAATATCAAGGTCAAAAGTGCCAATTGACACAATAGGTTCGCCAAGAGTCATCACGCCTTCGCGTTTGACACTATAATTTGGAAGGACGATTTCTTTTTCATTTGAAAGCCTATCAAGTCCAAGTTCGCTAAGCCTTAAAATCTTTGTTCCGTCATCACTATACTCAAAATATGCTGGGTTCGTGTAGTAATTCCACACCGCATAAAGTGTAACGTTACCACTAAACGAAACAATATTGTTTTCTTCGTCAAAGTCAGGCTCAGTTGCATTTGGATCTAAACTCCACCCTTTAAGCGTTCCAAATTTGGACGAAGAAAGTGAGAAGTTGCCAACAAGTTCAAGGTTGAACGCGTCAATTGTAACAGAATTTCCTACACTTCCCGAAAGCGCGCCAAGTGACGACAAAATTTGTCCGTCACGATAGACGCTTGCATCGCCGTTATTTAGATTGAAGTTAACATTATATGTTGAATTTGTCACCGCATAAAGATTTATTTCTTCACTTGACAAATCGACAAATTTTGACAATTTTTCTAGTAAATCGACAGTCAAAGTTGTGTCAGTTGCCAAAATTTCAACTGTTGAGGCGTCTTTATGAGTCGAGAAGCCTTTGAAATTAGTTGGCAAATTAAGGTTACCATTCAAACTGACATTTGAAGTGGATAGAAGCGAACTTCCATTATAGAAATTTAATTTGTAACTTGCTGGTACAGTCGAAATTGTTGCATTTACGCTGTCCCCTACAATTGATGTTGGGATTGCGACCTCAATTCTTCCATTTTCGTACGCACCAGTAGTTGAACTTCCTTCAAAGGATATTTGACTTGGTCTATTTCCAACTTGAACATATTTATAAATATCCAAGCTATCAAGTGACAATCTTCCATTTTCGTCCGCAAGAACGATAAAGGAGTCGCCCGAAATAGTCACAACAACTTTATAGTTGACCCAAACTTGATATAAAGTTACCGAATTCGTCTTTTTAGCAAGATTTACGACCGTTTCGCCATCTTTGTACATCGCCACATCGGCATCTTCGTAAATTGACCAGCCCGCAAAATATTGAGTAGTTTTTGTGTTAAGTCCAAGTCTTGGGCTCGATTGTGTTGTGTCAGACTCTTCAAACATTCTTGGAAGAGTTTGCGCTTTATCAAATGTGAAGTTGCCCGCAAAGTAGTTACTACCCATATAGTCTTTTAGGTTGACACTATAATAGTTAGGTCTGAAAATTGCATACAAAGTAACTTCGTCAAGTTTTTCTAGGTTGATAAACTTACTACCGAGCGCATAGACTTCGCTATCTTCGTATGTTGCATCCTTATTTAGTGACCAACCAACTTGCGTATAGCCGTCGACGACATAGAATTTGTCTGCGTCCAAAATAAAGTCGTCGATATAATTGCCTGTTCTACTTTCGATAGTATCTGTTACTGTTTTGCCGTTAGAATCAAATGTTACAGAGAAACTATCTTCTTCCCAATTTGCATAAAGGTCAATGTAAACTGTATCTTCACTAACAAGAGTAATTCCAAATTTATCGTGCAAATTGATAACTCGTTCGCCGTAGTTGAATGTCGTTCCGTCTTTGCTCCAAGAAGCGATATGATAGTTTTGTCTATCAAATGTCGCGTCAAGATAGGCAAAGTCGTCAACCAAAACTTCTACGGTCTTTGTTTCATTAGTGTCAAAGTTGCTGTTAAATCTAATTGTGTATGAGTTTTGCGCCCACATACAGAAGACTATAACATCGTCATTTGGCATTTTAAAACCGTTGCCTTGTTTGTCAAAAGTAATTGAAAGTTGCGACAAACTAAATCCTGCAAGATTATAACCACTTCTATAAAGGTGACTTGCAATTCTAGCAATCGCTTGTTGTCCAAAGGTCGTCGCGCCGTCGTCAATGTTGACTTCCATTGTAATTTGACCTTCGGTCTCATAATATGTGTCAGTGTCAAGTAAACTACCCGTAAATCTTACCTTTTTGTCCGTCTTTGAATCATTAAAATCGATTGTAAGATAGTAGAACTCGCCCGACCAAACGGCTCTCAAAGTCGTTTCTTTATATGGCATAAAGTTAGACCTTAGTTGCTCACTATTTTCGTCAATCCAGTAAAGGAATCTTCTATTTGAGAAACTGACAAGAATATTGTCTAAAATGTTTTTAATCGAAGTATTGTATTTGACTTCAAATTGAAGGTTATTGCCGTCAATTGTGTAATTTTCAGTGCCGTTGTACTCAATATCTCCGCCGTCAGCGTCAAATGTTAATGTGAAATACGCTTGTGCGACAACTATATATTGCCCGTTTGCCTTAACTCTGTACTCGCCTTGCTCGCTCAAAATAAACTTGTCGCAAGTACATTCTAAGTTGCCCGCAAATTTAATAATTGGATAGTACTCTCCAGCAACCGTTGGCTTATTTGTTGGGTTTACCTTTATAACTGGGATGTCATCACTTAAAGCACTTACAACACTTACAAGAGTTTCGCGTCCCGTTGCGTTGCCGTTTTTTATAGTGACAATTGCGTAGATTTCGACATCGCCACTAAGATTTAAGTGACCAAAACCTAAAACATCATAATCAATATATATGTCGCCATTTCCACTTGTGTCCCCAACGCGTCCGCCAGAAAGATTTGCCGTTCCTGAGTTGTCCGCGCTTGCTGAATAGATATATATTTCGCTACCTTTTCCTGTAATAGCAAGTAGGTCGTTTCTTTCAACAACTGCGTCCTCTGAAAGCGAAACTTTGCCCCTAAACACACTAATTCCGCCACCATTTGTTGCTCTATTTTGAGTGATTGTTCCGCCCGTTATTTCAACGACTTGCTTGCTTGGCGAATTTGTTTTATCACCAATACATAATCCACCACCATATTCAAACGCGCGGTTAGATGATATTGTTCCGTTTAGAATGGAAAGAACATTAAACTCTGCACTTGACTCGTTGTTTCCTTCGCAATAAATACCGCCACCAAAGTCCGCTCTGTTACCAGAAATCAACACTTCTTCGCCGTCAATTGCAAATTTTCCGCAATTTTGAGCGAGATATATTCCACCACCAAAACGTTGTGGCATATCTTTTCCAGTAAGTGCTAATATACTGCCATTGTTGTCGGTAATCTTCCCTCCCGACATTCTGCTTCCCGTGCCGTTGCCATTAAAGTAGACGCCCGCGCCTTTTGTAGCAGTGTTATTTGAAATTTGTACGCCGTTTAAAATAAATTCACCAGACGCAACATAAATTCCACCGCCGTTTGTTGCGGAGTTCCTTGAAATCGTCGTGACATCACTTGAAGATGTGATTTTTTCCGACATAGGTTCGCCTATAACAAGTTTTGAACCGCTCGAATAAATACCACCGCCGTTTCCGTCAAGCGCATTAACATTGCCCGTAATTGTCGCGCCTAAGAGATTTAAAACACTCTTGTTTACGATACCCGCTTTATTAGACCTTGTGTTGTTGTTTCTAACAATCAAAGGCTTGTACGCTATAAGTGCTCCGCTTTCAATTTCAACAAGGGACGATGTCGAAATCTTGTTTTCGCCGTCAAATGTCAATGTGAACACATTGTCAACAATAGTAACTGTTGTATCATTTGAGACTTTAAGCATTGTACCAGTAAATCCGCTAGCTCTTGTAAACATAATATTATCCGTCGAAGAAATTGTAATATTTCCCGCTGACGCAATATCGATTGTTTGAGTTAAAGCAATTGAATCTTTTACAAAATACAACTTGTCATTGTGCGTTAACGTCTCAATTTTGCTATAAAGGTTGCTTTCTTCAATATAGTCAATTTGTTGTTTGCTATTTTCAAGTTGTCTTGTGATGTAAGCAACAATTTCAAACCAGTTGCAAGTCAAAGAGACCAAACTCTTATCACTAATGTTGACCGAATACATTGTCGAAGAATCCATTTCTTCTAGAGAAACCGACGCTTTGACGCCCTTATCAGTTACCGTGTCAATGTCAAAATACTTAACCGCGTGATTTTTAAGAGTGAAATCTTGAATAAAGTTGAAAACACTAACAGAGAGTTGATGTTGATAATATTCGTAAACAACTTTTCCGTCAACGATCGCCCTACTATGCGCGCCGTGTAGATATTCTTCCGTTGGATTTTCCCTTGTGACTGGAATTGCATTTGGATCGCCCGCGCTTATCTCAAACTTTACAATATTTGGGTCATATTTTGCAACAAGATAAATATTCCCGTTGCAATCGCCAAGTGCGTCATATTCTTCCTCTCCAAGGAAACTTTGTGACAAATTGAAGGACACACGAGTCTTTGTCGCGTCGTTTACTCCGACATATTTATTTGTTGAATGATAGGTTTTAACGCCGTCCGCCGTCTCATTTTCAAACACGATAAGATAACTCTTAAATGTATAGTATTGTTGATAAAGTGGTTGGAAATATAGCGACCCTGAAATTCTCATCGAACTCTTTGACACGACTTCTGGTGTAAACACAAAATTGCCGTCGTCATCAGTTAAGTCTAAGTTTAATGTTGGATTGTGAATTGCTCCAACTGAATAAATTTTTTCCGTCCATTGCGCCAAAATTGTAATTTCTACAACAGGGATTTGGCTATCCTTTGTATATTCTACAAGATCAGCCTTGAATGTTGGGCTCAAAGTGTAGCCTACTTTCTTGCCTGTTATGCGACCAAGGAAAGACATTCCTTCTGTCTCATCTTTAAACTTATACTCAAAAGTACTGTCATATGTTTCGCCGTCAAGAGTTAACTTACCGCCATTTGGATTAACCCTTATACTTTCCGCCATTTTGACAACTCTAAGCGTGTTTCTATACTTATACCTAATAAATTTTGGAATTCTACTTGCGTTTTGCTTTTCTTCGTCCGCTTTAAGATAACTATCAAGCGACAATTCGGACAAAATTCCGATATTAAAGTCAAGTTCGTGATTGACTGTCGCTTGGCTATCATCACCAAAGTCGACCAAAGTTTTTGCGTTCGCAAAATTGGATTTTACATCAAGTTCGCTTGCCGTTACGCCAAAAACACTGACAATAGTTGGGCTTAGGTGAGTTGAGCCGTAATTAACATTTGAAAGTTTGCTTGAAGAGATGTAGGACGAATATGTCAAATAAACTTTCTTTGCGTACCCCGTTTCGCTCATCGAAAGTTGTCCCGCTTTTTTGGATGTTGTTTCACCAGCAACATAAATTGCACCTTCGACATTGCTTCCACGAAGAATAAGCCTCGCGCCCGAATCAACATATATTGCAACGCCCGTGTCAAGGCTCTTTAAGTTATAATTCTTGCCTTCAAATTCAATAGAGCCGTTGCCTGTTGTAAACATCGCTCCGTTCAAACTGACCGTTCCGCTTGCAATGTAAATTTCGTTGCCGTTACCATTTGCAGTGTTTCCAGCAATGGTCGAAACGGTAAATGTTTGCGTGGAAGAAGTTGTGGTCGCGATATAGAATGCACCACCTTTTCCGCTTTGTGAAGTGTTGTTAAAGATATAAGATTGTTCACTACTTGAAACTTTCGAGAAAAGTAGCAAACTTGCCTTACTTGTCGCAATAGCGCCACCATTTGCGCCTGCGATATTTCGTGCTATATAAACCTTTTGCCCAATAATTATGTTGGAGCCGTCAAGGCTTACCGCACCACCGTCTTTTATCGCTCTATTGTCAATTAGGTGAGCATTAGAAATCGTAAGGACTGAATTATTTTTAAGATAAATCGCACCGCCATAATATGTCTTTGACGCTGGAGCTGGATTGCTTGTGAAGCCGTTTTTGCTAAGAATTGTTGGATTGCCACTTGCATTTAGTGCGTTAATGTCAACTTTACTGCTGTTTATAGCACTAATCGCGCCACCATAAGAGACGCCAACGCGTTGAGAATAGTTGCCACTAAGAGTAGACGATTTAATGTAAGCGTCAGCATTGTCCATATAAATAGCACCGCCAGATACATCAATATCCGAACTCGTCCTATACGCGTAATTTCCCGTAAAAGTTGAAACTTCAATATTTAATGTCACATGGAAACCAGATATCGCACCACCAGTCGCCGAAGCGTTATTTGATACAAAGGACGAATTTCTAACCATGACATTTTGGTTGGCTCTTCTATCCGCTTCTTGTTCAAACCCGCTTGTATTTGCACCAGAGAAAATCGCGCCACCATCGCGAGCGGAGTTTGCATTAAAGGTCATTCCGTCAACGAGAAGTCCCGTTCTAGCATAAATTGCACCACCTTGGACAGTTGCAGTGTTAAGTGTAAACACTGCGTTTGCAAGCGAGCCTTGTCTTTCAAAGTACAACGCACCACCGCTTGTATTTGCCGAGTTACTTGTAAACATTATGGCATTTTCGGTCGCCATTTCGTTATCAAAAGTTAATGCGCCCGTCGATTTTATAAATATCGCGCCACCATTAGTTGCTTGGTTAAAGGAGAATTTCGCTTGCTCAACGATTACGCTTCCTGACATAACATATATAGCACCACCATTTGCACCCGCAACATTGCCTTTTTCAGCGTCGCCAAACATTGTGTTATTTGTAATTCTGACCGTTCCACCGTCCACATAAATTGCACCACCATTGAGCGCTCTATTTGAAAGGAATTTTGAACCTTTAATTACAACATTTGCACCACCAGTTGCGTCGCCAAGAACCGTCATAACGCCACCATTTGCAGATGATAAAGCCCCCGTAAATGTAACCGATTCGCCAAATTCGACATATGAGCCGTTGTTTACAACTATCAAACTTTGTGATTTTGAAGAACCACTAATGACAAAATCCGTTCCCCTTTCGTTTGAACCAAAACTAAATGTTTGTCCGCCATTTGAGAAAATAAACATTGGCATATTTGATGCAAATCTATCAGACATTGAAATTGTCTTGTTTTCTACTGCGTAGAGATTAAGCGCCTTTGTAAATGTTATTGTTTCGGTCAAAACAACATCGTCACAAATGCAAAGAGTTGTCGATTGCATTCTTCCCGTCAAACTTGTTGCGTCAGATTCAATTTCGCTGACCGCTTCATTTAAGGTTGTAAAGTAGAGAGCAAAGGCTGAACTTCCCTCAAAGGAAATTGCGTCTTTAATATACGCGACCGCTTTTTCCCAAACCGCATACAAAACCATTCCGCCAGACGCACTCATTGATAATGTCACAGTATTGCCTGGAACATAGTCTCTCGTTGAGCCGTCTTGACTTAGACTATAATAGGCAAGTGAATAGCCTTCGTTATAGACAAACAAATTTTGAGCGTCTATATTTTCGTCTCTTTCGTACTTTGTAACATACCTATCGGTTGGCAAAACAAAATTGTCACCAACATTCATTGTTCTTGAATAAGTTGTGTTTCTTTCCGTTCCGCTCCCTAAATCATATATTCCGCCGTTTTCTTGAGTCGTATTTAGGTTAAGAACAAGCGACATTTCCACTTTCTTAAAGTAAACATAAATGTAAATCTCGTTAGTTATTGAATCCCACCTATCCGAATTTGCAATAAGTGCTGATTCTGGGTCAACTGTTTCTGTAATTGTACCGTTCTTGACTTGGAAATAGGAGAATTCATAACCATTTGGACGATATTTTGGAAGAAGTTGATAAACATTATTTTGATAAGTAAACAAATAGTTGTTACCGTCAACTGTAATATCACACGACTCGCTTAAAACACCATTTGATAAGATTTCAATGCGTTCTGGAAATACAAGAGAGTTCATTCCGTGAGTGTTCACAAGTCTATATTCGAAATCCTTAGTTGTTCCCGTCGCTCTATCAAAGATAGCATATTCGTGAAGTCTCGACGATGATAAAATGCTAAATTCCTTGTCATAAAGCGTAGTATAACTTAGGCTTTCCAAATCGCTGTTACTTGCCACAGTTTCAACAACCGAGCCGTCAACCACTGAAAGTCTATTATAGTTTTCGCCAACGCCATAGAGATATACAATCTTAATTTGAATTGGTTTCCAAATCGCGTACAAATAGAAATCGTTTTGATAAACAAATCCACTTTCGTTAAAGTCACTAAATTTCTTGAAAACTGGCGAGACTGAATTTATATTGTCATAAATATTTTTCCCGAACCATTCTTCTGGCGCTTTTGAACCAATATCCGCTGAGTAATATGCCCAACCTTCAAATGTGTAACCTGTACGGGTCTTAATTCTATCGTTTGCAGTTGCCTTATCACCACTTGAAACAGGTTCTTCATAGGAAATTGAAATATAATTTGTCGCATCGGAGTTGTCAACTGGACCTGTAATAAGGTCGTCAAAAATAAGTTTATATTTGCTTCTAACAACCGCAATACCTTTCCCTTCTTCAAGGTTATCAACAAGCAAGAATTGCTCCGTTTTGTCCATATAAACGATGTCATCGCTTAGAAGTGTGTGCGTGAAATATTCTTGTTTTGAGAATATAATCAAATATTCTTTAAGTGCCAAAATATCTCCATTAAATTCAAGCCCAATCCTAATGTTTTCATCGGAAGAAACTACATTTGCGTTTCCGTCCGCGTCAATTTCAATTTGCTCAATTGCATACTTATTTGTGAAGTTTAAAGTGTCAATTGTAAGGTTGTAATAAGAATATGTGCCTTGTTCGATGTCTTTTACTTTATTTTCAATATAGAAATATTGACCGCTTCCGATTTGTCCGTTTGCCTTGAAAACAAATTCGCCCGCATTGAAAATTGTACTCTTTTCGTTGTTTTCGTTAAGGTTATTCCCGATTTTAACTTCGCCTAAGTTAATCGTTCCCTTGTTATAAATTGCGGACGCTCTTTCAACCGCCAAATTTTGCATAACTTCGCCAGACTTAAAGTCGATAACTGCATTTAGTCCAATATAAAGCCCAGCACCAATTGTTGCTTTGTTCGCGTCTTTGTATGATACTCTATGCGAAGTAACAACCTTATTGCCGTTACTATCATAGACAAGTTCGCCGTCATCGTTGCGTTTATAAGTATAATCATCCGTTCTGTTTGAAATATAGACATTGTTTAGTTCAATATTCATTGTTACATAAGCGCCGTCTTTAATTTCCGTCACATCTTGTGTGTAAATTCCGCCACCAAGGTAAGCTGTATTAGAATAAATCGAAGAATCTTTTATAATGACCTTTACATCGCCCGATTTTTCAAAATAAATTCCGCCACCTTTAACATTTTCGTCTATCGAACCATTGAACTTGTTGTCATAGACCCTTATATCGTCAAGTTCTATAACACAATCGGTATTTGCGTAATTTTGTCCGCCCGCGTAATATAAGCCAGCGCCGAGTTTTGCTGAGTTGGAGAAAATTTCAACATAATGTGCAATAATCTCAGTTTCAGTTATTGTCCCGCCACCTTCCTTTTCATATGTGGTTGTTACTTCTTCGTCGTAACGAGTGGTTTTAACTGCCATATCTTCGCCGATATAAAGTCCGCCACCTTTATAAGCACTATTGCTGTCAATCTTAGTGTCAATAAATTCAATAGTTCCAACTGCTCCGTTGCCTTCGACAACAATACCACCGCCAATACCGCTATCAGCGTTTGCGATGTTTCCTGTCACGACACAAGTGTCCATCGTGACAAAGCCACCTTTAATATACAGTCCACCACCAGAGAACGCAGTGTTTTGTTGCGCTGTTATGTTTTTGATATTAACAAAATTGCCTACAATCGCAAGATACGCTCCACCGCCAAGCCCCGTTTCACTGCCCGTTTCGCCAAGGGTTGCCGTATTATTTGTAAAGTATGAGTCAAGAATGTTAATAGTCCTTAAACCTTGCGCTGACAAATGCAACGCACCGCCGTTGCCGTACAACGCTTTGTTGCCTTGGAAAACGACGCCCGAAATCGTTTCTTCGTTTGTTATGTTCCCGATTTGATAAATTGCGCCACCAGATGACGCTCTGTTATTTGTGAAAACAGTGCTGTTCGTTGCCCTGTCGCCCGTCAAATTAAACTCCGTTTGTTCAACATAAATTGCACCACCAAAAGCGTTTGCACCAAGGGTTGCAAGTTCTGAATAGCAGTCCGTAAATCTTGTATCTTTAATTGTAAGTGTGCATTTATTTGCATAAACCGCACCACCAGACGACGCAACAGTACCTTTTGTTCCGCATTTTGTAAATGCGCAAGAGTCAATTAAAATTGTGCTTTCTTCTGCATATACGCATCCGCCATAGGCTGGACCGTTTTCACTTGTTACATTCAAATCTTCAAAACTTACACGAGTTAGCGTTGCTTTTGAGCCCGAAGTCACGCGTATTGCTCCGCCATGTGCTAAGGATGTGTTGCTTCTAATCACAACACCCGCGTTTAGTTGTAATTCCCCGATATTTGCAATGGAGAATAATGGAGATGCGGAATCACCGCTTCCAATAATTTCAATTGTCGCTTTCAAACTTTCATTAAATATAAGTTTTCCGCCAGAGACAACAAACATTTCGTTTTTAAGCCCCGAAGCGCGTGAAATTTCAACCTTTTTCGCCACCGAACTATCAACGCTTATTACAAGCGTCTTATTTTGTCCAATACTTATTCCTGCATACGCACCGCCCGAAGTCGCGCCAACATAAAGTCTATCAGCGTTGCCTAAAATGACAACTTCTTGTGCGTCAAGAGCGTCACCCGAACTGTTTACAAAGTTGACCGCTTCCCTAAGGCAAGTGTCAAATGATGCGAAGAATTTATGATTTACACCATAGAAATTTTTAATATACGCTTGAGCGTCTTGCCACGTTACGATAAAGTCGCAAATTTGCTTGCCTTCGACAAGTGAAATGATGTCAGATTCAAGTCTAACAACGCTTCCGCCCGAATACGAGTTATCACCTTTATTTGAAGAGTAGCCGACGGCACATTTCCCGAACTGATACATATCGTCAAGCGCTGGAAGTGTAAACGACTCGCCGATTGACCTACTTTCACTGACAAGGTACAAATCGTCACCGTCCTTAACTATTTCATAACCATATTGTGGATATTTGTCTTTGCCAAGGAAACTTGAAGTCGAAACTTTGCCGAGATAAATTCTTACAGTAACATCTTCTTCCGCCCACCTTGAGAACACATCTATGCTTGTGTCTCTTGTTGATGCTGGCGCATTTTTGCCGACCATATTAAAGAGTTCTGAAACCAAAATCTTTTGGTCGTGGCTAAAATAGAACGCTTTTGAAACCGAACCACTTATACCGTTAATTCTCCAGCTCTCAATTTTTTTGCTTCCGTTCGACCACTTTGAAATAATAGGGTCAGAAGTATTAGGGAAAGTCATTTCTTCGTCGTATTTTGCTATGATAAGTTTAACAAGAGCGTTGTTTCCAGTTGCTGTTTCGCTTGAACTTTGTTTGCTTGTAAAGGTAAATGTAAGTTCATATGGCACCCAAATAGCGTACAAAGTTTTACTTATTACTTGATCTAAGGTATAGCGAGTTGCCGTTGACAAAACGCCGTCACTTGAAACCTTTTTAATGTAATATGGCTTATTTTCGACATAAGTTGATGACTGAATAAACGCGCCACTATTTGCGTCATAAGAATAAACATATTTTATTCTCGCGTCACTATTAAACGCTTCAAGAGAAGAATATCTAATTTCATCATACGCACTTGAAATTAAGGTTGCATAATCCTTATATGTATCCGACCAGCCATAGAAAGCATAGGCAGTTTTACTAAACAATCCGCTTCCGTCTTTTACCTTAACTGGAAGGTCGATATAATAACTATCGCCGTCAGAAATTAACGCCTTTTCTTCGATTGTATTTTCTCTATCATATGTTCCGCCGTTGAGTTCGAAATAAACATATGCTTCATATGAAGCGCAAAGATATATTACATCACCAAAACTTTCGTCGATGATAAGGTCTTTTGTCGAATAATTATATCTATTGTCAACAAATCCTCGGAAATCGTCTTCGCTTACGATTAAGTTCGCAATTGTAGAAATTGTGTCGCCGTTTTTTGCTTCAATATGATAACTATCCGCACCTTTTGTGTAATATTTTGTATTTTTGTCATATGTTAAAGCACTCGCTGAAATGAAGAAATTTGGGTTTGTTTTATCGTAAACATAAAGAGTACTCTTTAAACTATCAAACTCGCCCGCAACAACTGTCGCAAGTCTAAATCCAGAGCCAAACTTGTAATTAGCATAATCGCCTTCGCCGAGTGTTTTTCCGTCAAGTGTTGTCGAACTAATTGTCGCGTCATCGCGCATAAGGTCAAGGATAATATATCTTAAATCACCTTCCCATTCGACCTTTTCGACCAAATTGTCAGTCGCGTAAATTGTTTTTGACGCACTTACAAGGTGATAACCTGTTCTTTCAAAATATTGAGTCAAATTGTTGTCTATGGTGACTATCGCTTTACTAAATGTGCGCAAAATGAATGTGTTGTCAACTTTTGTCCAAATATTTTTATAATTTGCAGTGTTCCCGCTTGCAGTCTCAATCGTTTCGTCAACAGAAACACTTTCACCAGTATAATCATTTGTTCCGCCGTTTCCGTCAAGTGTTACTTTTGTATCATTGTATCTTGCAACAAATGTAAAGGTGTAGTTGTCGTCACTCAAATCATTTCGCGAATCAGTTAAGACATATTGAAGGAAAATATCTTCTCGCCCGAACGCGTTTACACTAACGAGAGACACAATATCATTTTCAGTCAGCCCCAAGCCTGCCATTGTGTATGTGCCGAGAGTCAATCCGTCTGGCTTAAAGCCCATTTCAAAGCCCGACGCATTGTATTCTCTAAGAGAAACGCCGCTATAAAGGTCGGAGTATTTGATTTTAAACGAAATGCTACGAGTTCCCGTCGCAATATCGTAATATGGTTGGTCGAAAATGTTGTTATTATAGGAATACTTACCTTTGCCAAGAAGAAGTTTAAGTTCATATTCGACTTCTTCCCAAACAACATATATATTGATGTCGCCACTTGTCAAATTGTCACGCGAAACAAATCCTTTCATTCCCTTTTCGCTCGTAATTGAGAAAACAGAGAACGATTTTTCTTCGTCGTGCGCAATTGATACTCTATCCGTGACTTCTTCACCGCTTGCATTTGTGTAAGTGTATCTATATTCCCAGCCAGCAAACTTATAGTAATATCTATCGTTAAAACACTTTGTAGGGAGTGTCACGCCACTAAAAATGTCAGAAATGGTAAAGAGTGAGTCGTATTCAACTTGGTCGAGAGTTTTGTTAAACACACTTGAACTATCAAAACTATCAATAAGGTTGACTTTGTACGAAACTTGTTCCCAAACTGGATACAAAATGACAGTATCTCCATCAGTTGACGACAAATTAAACACTTTTTTAAGGTTTGTTGTGTCCGCACCTTCGGCGCCGTCAATAATAACTGTACCAATAAAACTAAAGAAGTTTTTACCTTCAACCCTATCCGCTTTGTCTAAATCTTTCTTTATGCTCCAGCCAAGATGTTTCCAACCAGTCAAGGTATAACCAAAACCTGTTTTTTCGTCGCACGCAAGAGTTGATTCTTCATCATAAGTAAACACTGATGAGTCAAACGAGCCGACGATTGCACCCGTTGCGCCTTGTGGAAGGTCTTTACTATATTCAACTGTGTATGAAATTGGAGACCAATCAAGGGACAAATAGAGTTCAAAGCATTTTACGCTGTCGTTCCACATAGCAGAAATGTTTGAAAGAGCATTGTTGTCGCTATCGTTTACTGATACTACAAAACTTGCATTTGTTGTATAAGGTTTTGCATCTGACACATTTACAGTGCCAGTAACATAGTTTTCAAGGTAAACATAGTCAAATTTATATCCTGTAAATGTTGGAATTGGAAGGTCGCTTATAGGTAACGAATCGCCCACTTTAAGCCCGCTTATTTGTAGTCCGTTTCCTGAAACGACCGCGACATATTTGTCTTGATAAAGAGTGTTAAAGTTGTCAACATCGCGTCCAGCATAACTTGGGGCAAAGCCATTTGGTTTAGCGTCCGTACCCGTGAGTCTCGCACCACTTGCGTCAACGTTAAGTCTGAAATTCCTGCTTAGCCAACTAACATTAAACACCACATCTTTTGCAGGCATAATATATTTTTCGTCAGTCAAATTGACCTTAATAAGTTGTCCGTCAATAAGGTCAGTTGTTGTATATCCGTCAAAAGAGTAAACAGGTTTAACATCTCCGTCAGTTCCCGTATATCCCCTATCTTTATCAAATTTGTTAACAATATTGCTTGCATCGTAAAGAGTAATTTCTTCGCCAAAAAGCACATCAAAAGTTAAACTTGACACTTCTTGCCCGTCGTCATTTGTAACGGTTGAAGAGCCAAAATCAAATTTGACTGTGTAGTTATTTTTTGCGTATTTTGCAAGAAGAATATACTCGCCGTCCTCGCTAATGTCATCCGCAACAATTGCTGTAAACAAACTTGACGAAGAGTTGTAAATATTTCCTAGTTCATCGACAAAATGGTCAAAATGATAACCGTCATCGCCAAGGAACATGCTAAAATATGGAGTCAAGTCAAAAGACTCACCATATCTAACTGAAACTTCTTTTTGCTCGTTTATGTTTTTCTTGTCGTCGTCATCTTTAATGATAACCGTTGTTTTGTCACCAATCCAGTTGCAATAAATTTTGATTTCCGCTTTATTAGTAATTTCAAAATATTCATTCGTGAGCGCAACCGCATTTGGCGTGTCGACATTGTAAACGAAAAGTCCGTTTAATGACGAATAGCCTGAAATTGTGTAGTGTGGAACGGTTTTGTTAACCACAACTTCTTTTCCACTATTTACGATTGTAATAATTGGCATTCCTTCTGAATTTACACCAAAAATAATGCTTTCGCCGTATAACAAATCTTCAATTTGAAGTGGGTCAGTATCGTCTTTATCACTATAAACATTAAGTAAAGTCCAGGTATCCCAATTGACATAGAAAGTCACCTTTGTTGTAGTTGTAACAGAGAAATCTCCGCCTGGAATTGGAACATTTGTAACATAGGAAGAATAGTAACTCTTTAATCTATAGCCCTTTCTTGAGAAGTGCTCATAGGTAGGCATTTTGATTCTGTTAAAGGAATCAATTTCAACAACCATTGTGAAAAGCCCCGTGCTTGTGTTAAATGTACGCGATTTTAAAATGTTATTGCCGTCTACGCCATATGCGACATAGTCGTTATCAAATTTTTCTTCATTAAAGGTTATATTTGAACCAAATGCAATTTCAATGGTTTTTGTTTGTTTTTCCCAGACAGCCTTCAATGTAATTGTAAACCCGTCAGCAGTTTCTATAACACCATTATCAAAGTTGATTTTGACATTTTCGCCCGCCTTATAGATTGTTTCTCCATTTGGCAAAGTCCAACCAACTAGGTTGTAATATGTTCGCGAATATGGAATATCAGTCCTAATTTTATACGACCCACCGTAATTTGCAGTGTCTTTTTCGGTCGTCATTTGCGCTCCGCCGTTTCTATCATAGATGACTTCTACTGACCTTGGTCCATAGGTCGCGTAGATAGAGATTGTGTGGTTTGGATTGCTTAGTAACCTATTTTCAACCCCGCCATACAATGTAGAATTATAGTTGCTCGATGGTTCAGCACCCATATATAGCGACCAACCCTTAAATTCGTAACCATTTTGAGCTGGATATGTGTTGTCACCTTTTGAAGACTCATATTTTTCGTTAAGATTTATAGCAGATTCTTCCTTTCTAACATCAAAAGCCAAAAGGTTGCCTTCATTATCCAACAAATCACTTCCGTCATAATCTTTAAAGTAGATTTTGAAAGTCGTCAATTGATAGTTTGTTTGAAGGTTCATAATGCCGTTATTTGTCGCAACAACAGTCAAATTTGTAACCGTCAATCTTTGTGTTCCCGACACAAAATCCCAACCTATAAGTTCGTAGTAATCAACAGGCAAGACAAAGTAATAATCCATAAGGTCAGTTGCAGTCAAGACCTTTCCAACATAGAAATAAATTTGGAAATAACTTGTCGATGGGCTTGCAAGTGAAACAAGATTTTTTACCACTTCTTCTGGCACAACATAACTCGTTGGAACAACCGCTTCACTTCCACTAAACCTACACTCAAACGCAACGCGCGTTTTATAAATTGCGTAGAAAGTTATTGTGTTTGTTCGCGTTGTGTCAAACTTATTCATAATGTCTCGAGTTACGCGCACCGTTTCATTTGGCTTAAATAGAGCCGTCGACTTTGTTTCGGTTGGCGTGAAATTGTTGACATATTCTTCGACTTCTTCAATGTCGTTTGTAAAATAGAAGCCTTCAAATGACGCCCCATTCATCGTCATTGTAACATCTGGAAGAGTAAAGTCAGCGTATTCGACGCCGTCGTCTCCCATTGATAATGTTTTTGTTTCGCTTTCATAGAGCGATGACGATTCACCGCCATTAGGATCAATCACGCGCCTAAATTCTTCAATCCAAACAAAAGAAATACCTTTTTCATAATCTTTTCCGCTTAGATTTAAGAAGTTTTCAATTGAATCAGAGCCAGCCTTTAATGTGTAATAGAAATTAGGGTTAACAAGATTTACGCTTGCGTAACCTTCAAGAGCCGTGCCCGTAGCATTAAGTTTGTAGCCACTAAATGCATATCCAGCGCGAGTGACATCAGAGAAAAGTTTTATTCCAAGCCCCGTCGAAAATTTTGTATATGTCGTCACATATTTAATTGCGTCGACATCTTCGCCGTCTTTTTCGAGAGTTACATATGTCGCGTAGTCAGGAAGGTCAAAAAGCGAGCCAATTTTTCCGCCGTTTAGATAAGCATAAATTTCATACTCTCTCTCCGCCCAGACTGCTTGAAGAGTTATTCCGTTTATAATATCGACATCTTCAAACGCGCCATTATCTTCTTTATTTGTAAGAAGAATTTGGCTGTCAACTTCAAATCTCCTAAGTCCATTATAACTTAAACCAATCAAGTCTTGATAAACGCCGTCTGCGTCTACAATACTCTTTTCAACATCACTCAAAATGGTTGCAAAGTCAAGCGTATCTTCGTAACAAATGTTGTTTATGACCTTTGTTCCGCCGTCTTTTAAGTTAGAAATGGTCAAAGTATACTTTTCTTTTTCCCAAATAACAAAAATTGTTTTTTCACTAACATCCGTCAAGTCAAGAGTGCCATCTGTAAAATATGTCGCGTCAGTTGCAAGCGCGTCGTCAGAAAAACCAACAAACTTTTTGTGTGGGTTTGCCATATTGTAGCCATCAGCGTCTAAAAGTGCGCTTGATGTATAAGTAAAATTAAAATCAGTAAGTCCAGAAAGTTTTGAGTCTGTGTGCGTTGCACCGACATAAAGGACTTTATTTTCCGACAATCCAAGATTGTTTGCGTTAATTGTCAAGTTTTTCTTCCAAACGCAATAAAGGTTATAAACATATTGATAACCTTGTGGGGTCATATAAATAACATTTATTGCTGGAATATCAATTTCAATTTCGCTTGCGCCGTCGACAAAATAGGCATTGTTTGTACCAGTCGCGACATCTTTTATGTAGTCAAGTTCATAGCCTACTTGTGATGGGAAATTCCTAAGGTTGTTTGAAATAACAACTTTATTTTTATTATCCGCCACCTTATTTGCCAAAATTTCAATATGTTGCGTGCCGTTGTCCGTTGGATTTGACTTGAAGTACAAATCAACTCTAACATCTTTATTTACAAAATCAGTCTCGAACTCTACATCGCCCGCGTCGCCCAGACCAGACGCATTAAATGTGTTGTTATAAATCGTCCTATTTCCGCCATTTGTATAAGCCCAACCATTAAATTTTTGGGTCAAGTCGCAAGAAAGGTTGTACTCCACCCCATAAAGCGAAAAACCTTTGAACGCAAAATATGTCGTTTCATCGATATTTGATTCTTCATTATATATAGGTTGTGGTAAAACTATGTTAACATCTTTTGTAACATAGAAACTGCTTGGCAACATTTCTCCTTCATTTAGCGCGCGACTTGAAACGAAACTTACCTTATACCACATAGCATAAAGCACCAAATCTTGCCCTATAACTTGGTCGACCACTGGGAGATATTCGCCACCTTCGCCAAGAGGAGAAGTATTAAATCTTTCAAAAGTTTTGCCAGAAAACTCGTTTCCAGTCAAAGTGTATTTATCGTTAATATCAGCATATATAACTTTGACATCATCTCTAAGATAATTTAGGTTCAATGTGATAGAATATGCTTTCTTATAGACAGCATATAAAGTCATATTATTATCTACTAATACATCTTGAACATTGTAGTCATATTTAATAACCGCGTCTACGCTATCAGTTAGCGCCCAACCAAGCAAATGATAGCCCGTATAGACAACGCCACTCGAAATAAGGTTAGCTCTTGTGCCGTAAGAAATGTTTGCAATATTAACTGGCGCGTCCGCTCTTTCGCCGTCCGTTCTTGATGGGTAAGTTCCGTTTTGAAGTTTAAAGGTTAAGCTATATTTTTTTGTTTCCCAAAGAGACGACATTTCGCTAAATCTACCAATTGTAAATTCGTCAAAAAATCCGTCTGCGAAATCTTGTCCGTCAGTTGTAACCCATTTTATAAAGTTGTAACCAACCCTTTCAAATGTAACAATTCCGAGCGTTTGCTTATTGTCAAGATTTGTAAGTTCCGCCCTAACATAGCCCGCATTTGTTTCCGAATCATCATTTAATATAGTTGTTTCAAGTTTAACCCTTGAGCCGTAGGCAATATTTGGAATAACTTGACGCTTGTTATCATATCCGTTGACAATAAAGTTGACATTATCACCTTGCCACAAACAACTTATGTTTAGATTATTATTTTCGTCAAGCCCATCCGCGTTAGGTTCATATATGCCGGCCAAAACAAGTTCGTTTTTGACAACATAACCCGTCAAATCATAATTACTTCTTTTTGCACTAGGCAAATTAAAGGTCGAGCCAACCAAAAGGTTAGTAATCGTAATTACACCGTTTTCGTAACTAACCGTAACATTTTTGCCATATGTATAACCTTGTGCAAGGTTTAAATTGATGTTAAGAAGGGCAAAAATCTCTTCGCTTGACATATCGCGAATATTTTTATCCCCACTTTCACTCGTGACAAAAGCCACATCTACATTGTCATCATCAAGAGTCAAAACAGTTTTATTTATTATTTTTTTATAGACCGCGTAAAGAACAATTCTTTGATTTTCAGCATCAAAATATGGTTTTCTTTTGTCGTATTCAATTTTTGTGTCAAAGCCAATCGTTTCACCCGTCAAATCCGCTTTTGTATTAAACCCAACAAGCGCGCAGTCTGGTTTTTGGTTTTGAAGGTCGGCAATCATTGAACTATAATAGGAATCATTCATCGTTGTGCTTTTGCCGAGAGAAATCTTGCTATCTTTGTAAGCGCCAGTGTCACTTTCGTCTGTGAAAATGATAATATCCCCCATACGCACTTCCCAAACGGCGTAAAGAGTTATTTCTTTTTTGTCATTTAAAAATTTTCTATCAAGAGTGACAATATCGCCTTCTTTTAAAATCTTTCCTTGGGCGACAAGCGTCGTTCTATCGTCTGGATTCTTTAAAAGTCCCGTCGTTTCGTCTATATAGTCCTTAAAAGTCCAACCAATTGGCGAGTGATAGGTTGGATAATCAAAATATCTATCGTTTACAATGTCTCGATAATTTTTAATTGAATAACTTTCCCTGTATTTTTGAATATCCGCGACTGGGTCTGCATTCACCCCATTAAGCGATTCGCCGATTTCTTCGTAGTAATCAGCAACACTTCTAAGGTTAGGGTCAAATTTAATTGTGACTTCGTCAACATTAAGGTCAAGCTTAAAATATGCATGCTTTGTTGGAGTCTCAATTTTATCACTTGGATTATATTTTACAGCACTTTCGCCGTCCATTCTTGTAATAGAAGAGATTTTTAGCCCGTTATTGTAATAGTAACTACGAAGGAATTGTTGGTAATCATTTATTCTAACATTTGCAATTCCCTCAGGCTCAAAAGTCGATTCGTCAAAGAGTCTAACTTCATAGGCACCATTTTTATAGACATCTTCCGAAGTAAAGTTTAGCAACCTTTCAAGAAGAGTTTGCGACGCAAAATCAACACTTTCTTCGTAAAATTTTGTTTTAATATCCGCTAAATATATGTAAGAGCCGTCGCCAGCATAAAGGTTTGGCATATAAAACGATGAAGTAATTTCCGCACATTCATATTTTGCATACAAAGTTGTATCTTTTTGGATAGGTTGAGAAGCATATTTCGTTTGGTAATCTGAATCAAGATACCAGCCTTCAAACTTAGCCAAAATATCGCCGTCGTCATTTCTTAAATTTTCAATATCTGGCGCTGAGACGCTCGTTCCGCCAGAAACCGTCATATCAGAAACAGAAGCAAAAGGTCCAGTCACAAAACTAACCGTGTACGACTTTTTGCCCATCATAACACCCATAAGAACACCCACAAGAGCAAGAACCAAACTGCAAGCAATAGCAATGATTGCTATTTTCTTCTTTTTCTTACCTTGCGCGTTTTGTTTCTTTCCTTTAGGCGGAATGTTTCCTTGTGGTGGAACATTTCCTTGTGGTGGAACATTTTGTCCTTGCATTCTATTTGGCATCTGCGAATTTGGCATTTGCCCGTTTGGCATAGGACGCATTTGACTATTTTGCATTGGTCTATTTGGCATTTGCCCATTAGGAGCAGGTCGCATTTGTCCGTTAGACATTTGACCATTTGGCATAGGTCTCATTCCGTTTTGATTATTTGGAACAAAGTTAGGTTGTTGTCCATTTGGCATTGGACGGTTTGGAGCACCATTCATTTGCCCTTGCCCATTTGGCATAGGTCTACCTTGATTATTCAACCCTTGATTATTCATAGGTCTCCCGCCCATAGGTACGTTTTGACCTATAGGAACATTTGACCTTTGTCCATTCATTTGTGGAGAGCCTTGCGGACGCATTCCGCTTTGGTTAAAATTCCCATTAGGCATTTGCCCATTTGGCATTGGACGCCCGTTTTGCGCGTTAGGATTTGGACGCGAAAAATTACCATTTGGATTTTGTCCATTTGGCATAGGTGGTCTTGCACCATTATTCATTGGTGGGCGATTATTATTTTGCCCATTATTATTTCCACCGAAATTATTGTCCATTTTCTCCTCCTTAGTATTATCTATCTCTTTTCAAAAAATATTTTATCTTTTTTGGAATAATACTTAGTACGATATTATTCTACCACATATAGCAAAAATCCCCAACTAAATTAAGCACTTTTTTGCAAAAATTTTCACTATTTTTATAAAATTTTTACCCCCATTTTTGACCTATTTTTTAACGTTTTTTTTGTAATTATTTTGACGGTATTTTTTATGCGATTTTATCCACAAAAAGCCTGTTTTTGTGGATAACTTTTTATTGCAAAAAAGATGTAGAAATATATGGACCTTAACCATTTTTTGATAACATGAAAAAAGATAATCAAAAACACTTTCGAACGCACGGTCGGAACAAAATAAAGACAAATATGCCTAAAATTTGCTAATTTTAATGGTTTTTATACGTTTTTTTATAAATATTCGCTATTAAAGACGCAATAACAAGCGTTTTTTATTCTTCTCTTCTTTTCCCCGACTAGAAGGTCGGAAAATAAATGGTAAATTTTAGATAAATCTTATAACCTTTAAAATAACGCCCCCAAAAACAAATATAAAATCCATTTTTAAACACAAAAATAATAATAAAAACAAATTAAACGAAGATAAAATATCCTTTAAAATTTCAAAAAAAAATATCTATATAATTTGCTCAAAATATACGCCCTTTTAAAATGTAACTTATTAGCGTTAAATGTGCGGTTAAAATTGATAAAAAAAGTACTAATTTACCTTTTTTAACCAAAAAAAATCCCCACAAAAAGTAGAGATTTTTCTTTCTTTAATAAGAATTTTTACTATTTTAAATGAATTTTTCGCAAATATTTATCAATTTTTGCTTGTTTTTTACTTATTTTTTTTAATTTTTTTGATGTTTTTGCGATTTTATACGCAATTTTACTTATTTTTATAAGAAATTATTCAAATTGTTTTTTTAAAGAAAAAATGTGGATAACTTCACTTTAAATTGTAAAAAGCGTCTTTTCCTAAATAGGTTGCAACATCACCGAGTTCTTCTTCGATTCTTAAAAGTTGATTATATTTTGCAACTCTATCCGTCCTTGAAGGTGCACCAGTTTTGATTTGTCCTGCGTTTGTTGCAACTGCAATGTCAGCAATTGTTGTATCTTCCGTTTCACCACTTCTATGGCTGACGACAGCCGTCATCCCCGCTTTATTTGCCATTTCAATAGCATCAAGCGTTTCAGTTAAAGTTCCAATTTGGTTAAGTTTAATAAGAACGGAATTTGATACTTTCATATCAATCCCTTTTTGAATTCTTTTAGTATTTGTAACAAAAAGGTCGTCACCGACAAGTTGAATTTTTTTGCCGAGTCTATCAGTCATTTTCCTCCACGATTTCCAATCCTCTTCCGCAAGTCCGTCTTCAAGCGATACAATTGGATATTTTTCTATCATTTCAGCCCAAAAATCAATCATTTCATCGGCGGTAAAGAGTTGTTTTGTTTTCCAGAAATAGTATTTCCCTTCTTCACCTATCTTCTTTGCTTCGTCATACATTTCAGTTGACGCCGAGTCAACCGCAATACAAATATCTTTTCCCTCTTTATAGCCCGCTCTTTTTATTGCTTCAACAATGTGAATAAACGCTTCTTCATCATTCTTCAAATTTGGCGCAAAACCGCCTTCGTCACCAACAGTTGTGTTGTATCCCTTTTCTTTTAGAACACTCTTCAAATTATGGAAAACTTCAACGCACATTTTAAGTGCTTCGCTAAAAGTTTTCGCCCCAGTTGGCATAATCATAAATTCTTGAATATTCACCGAATTATCCGCGTGCTTTCCGCCATTTAAGATGTTCATCATTGGCATTGGAAGAGTGTGCGCATTGACGCCCCCAATGTATTGATATAATGAAAGCCCCAAAACTTCAGCACCGAGTTTAGCACAGGCAAGCGACACACCAAGTATTGCATTTGCACCAAGTTTTCCTTTATTTGGTGTTCCGTCAAGTTCAATCATCATTTCGTCAATTGCTCTTTGATCTAAAACATTCATCCCAATAAGGTTTTCCGCGATGACAGTATTAACATTTTCGACAGCCTTTTCAACCGATTTACCCATATAATTTGATTTGTCGCCGTCTCTAAGTTCGACTGCTTCAAACGACCCCGTCGACGCTCCCGATGGAACGGACGCTCTTGACGAAATTCCATATGCCGACACTTCAACTTCAACTGTCGGATTGCCACGCGAGTCCAAGATTTGTCTAGCGTAGACATCTTCTATACTTATATAATCTTTCATATCTTCTCCTTCCCCTATATTTTAGCCCGAAATGCCCGCAAAACACAACTAAAAACGACTATTTTTTTATTTTTGTTTTTATATTATCGGAAGTTGAGTCGGGGTGCTTGCACACCAGCGAGACTGATGGTT
>CALBHW010000015.1 GCA_937893125.1 uncultured Clostridia bacterium | reverse complement strand
GTTAAGCAAATTGATTTGCGAACAAAGAGAGCAAAGCAACATCACATAGTTTATAAAAACAACTATTTTTTAACCTTTTTTTATAAACCGCCCCATTTTGTTTGATTTTTTGTTTTGTTTATTATAAAATTGTAACAGTTAAGGATGACCTTGACAAAAAAAGGAAGGTATAGGACTTTGTTGAAAATTTCAGACATTAGAGTAAGAATCATCAAAAAGGACGACAGCAAACTTAAAGCAGTGGCTTCAATGACTATCGACGATTGTTTCGTTGTACACGACATCAAGATTGTAGAAGGCACACAAGGTTACTTTATTTCCATGCCAAGTAGAAAAACTATGGACGGCGAATATAAAGACACTGTTCATCCACTCAACACTGAGACAAGAAATCAAATCGAATCCGCTATTTTGGCAGAATTTGAAAAAGCACAAAAAGAAGAAGCGTAGTTTTTGCTTTTTTCTTAAATTGCACTTAGGGTTGTTAATAGGTTAAAGCCCATTTTTATGGCGACCGCCCACACACAACGCGTGTGGTTGACCGCCCCAAAGTGCCAATATAATTTCTTGTAAAAAATATCCCCACGGGGATATTTTTTTGCTTTAAAAGATTCTTCACATTTCTTATCATTTTTTTATAATAAATTACTATAAACTTTTTATTTTTATTCACACTTTTTAGACAAGTTTATTAAATTATCAATGTAACTCACATAACTTGAAGCACTAGAATCTACAATATCTTGACAAACATTAACAGGTTGCTCAGCAAGTCTCAACCCGTCATAATACTTTTCTTCAACACCCTTAAAATCAGAAATTAGTCTAAGTTTACGGTCGTCTTTTTTTTATCGGTTGCTTTAAATATATCATCCTTACTCCACATAGGTTTTTCTATGTCCTTGTACGAGTTCGCTAAGGTTAATGCCACGGGATAACGGCTATTTGCATAACTAAATCTTGAACCTTTATGAACTTTTGTCCTAAACCAGTCATTACTAATAGCCCGATTTATTTCTTGTTCAAGCAAAATTTTGTTTCCAAGTTTATTAACAATTTCGCCGAATTCTTCCTTATCCTTTATGTCAGCGTCACACTGAATAGACGCAATATTATGACCACTTGCTGGCATAATATGTTCAACATCGTATTTGTCTCCCAAATCAAAATCTACATTATATTCTTTTGCAAAAAGCAACTCGTTTAGATACACTAAAATATTTTTGTCATAATCTTTAATTCTTGCTTTAATATCGTCCCTATCCCAATTAGACTCAATATGCCTACTAAAATCTTGCGCAATTTCAAAAACACTAAAATCGTCGTTTACCAACTTTAAAGATTCTTTAAACAAAAATGACTTAAAATTTTTGCTTGAATACCCTAAGTCGACTAGTTCAAGAATTGCAAACAATTTTAATAATGTTTCAGATAATATAGTGACCGCATTTTTATCCATTTCCTTATTAAAAAATCTACTAAGAAAACACCCCAAAAACAACTTAACATTTTCATTGAATTTTAACAAGACTTGAACGGCAGGAATATCCACGATTTGATTCCACAACTGTGCTAATGCAAGCATTTCAAAACATGTTTGAATAGGATTATTTAATATTCTATCATTTTTTGATGTAAAATACCTTCTTACACCTGGCACAGTAACATCAATTGCACCCGTAGCGCTTACAATTTCGCCGTGCTTTGCTCTTAAAATGTACATATATTGAGTCAATATTGAATTTAAATCCAAAACATTTTTCTCTGACAACACATTTGCACAATCTAATAACTCTTTCCACAAATTAGTATATTCATCTTCATTACCAAGAACCTTAGCCGAAGCAAAAAGTTTTGCAGATATAATGTCGGCGTCACTTAAAGGCATTCCATCTGAATTGAGAGAGTTAAACATCGTTATTGCTTGCTCAACCTTCCAACTCTTAATTTCTATTACTTCACAATTTTCCAAAATCGATTTTGCAATACTATTTATTTCATTATTTTGTAGTTGCATAATTTTGTTGTAAAAAAATTTGAAATTCCTAAAAAAGTTTGTGTATGCATTGTCCTTCTTCCTGTATTTAAATTTATTTACTTTTCTTTCAATGCTTTCAAAATCCGATCCCTTTAAAATAATGCTTAGATCGTCTTTGTTTTTTTCATTATTTGAGTTGTTTATTAAAATATTTAACCTTTCATAAATTAAACAATCTTTTTGGATATTTGGTCTTTCAGAAATATCTTCTGGTTCGGCTTTATATAAAATACCTAAAATTTTTTGCCTTCTATTTTTTAATCCGTTTAACAAACCACTCGCTTCATTATCTTCGCTACTAATTTTGCTAATTTTATCATCAATTCCAAATAATAATGCTTTAAGTAATAATAAAAAAGTTGTAGTCCTTTGTTGTCCATCAATTAGTTCAAGTCTCGAATCTGCACTGTCACAACTTAGAATAATTGTTCCAAAAAAATAATTATCCTTATTTCTGTTATCACAAAAAGTTACTATGTCCTGCCAAAGTTTATCGCAGTTCTCAATCACCCACGAGTATGGTCTTTGGTATTCAGGAATCACAAACACCGTATCTTCTTCTAACTTTAAATACTCTCCAATTTTTCTTAATTTTGGGTCTATATCTTTTGCCACTTTTTCTCCTATTTATTCCTTGTTTATAAATTACAATTTTGGTCAAAAATCAATCAATCAAAAAAACAAAGTATTAGAATGTTTAGTACAAACGCGTCGAAATAATAGAATAGTTAACTCATATTATACTAATCACACAATCATATTAGCAAATATATTTGAACAAGTCAATCAAATATCAAATAAATAGCTCTTTTTATTATAGTGGCTCAATCAGTCTTTTTACATATTAGGCTTAAAATATACACAAGGAGCAATCAATATGGGAAAAATCACTTATGATAATGTAATATCTAGAATCGGCTATTTTAGAACAAAAGCAAATTTATCTATGAGAGAAACTAGCTTACAACTTGGCTACAACCCACAATTTATGTCAACGATTGAAAACAAAACCATAGGGTTAAAAGTAAAAACCTTACTCGAATTCTGCGATCTAGTAAATATTACGCCACAAGATTTTTTCTATATGGGCGAACAATTCAATAAAGAAGATAAGTATGTTTTAGACTTATTTAATAATCTAACAACAGAAAATAAACAAACAATATTGGATTTAATGAAAAAATTAAAATAGATTTTAATCCCCAACAAATAAAACATTGAGTTATTGAGTAGTTTTATGCTATCATAAATAAATGAGTATAATTTACAGACCTAGCGGAATGGCAAGAGAATATAGCCCTTATGCGTTAAACATTTATATTGGTTGCAGTCATAGGTGCAAATATTGCTATGCACCACACACTTTGCAAAGAAAGGATAGCGAATATTTTGGAAAACCAGAGCCACGAAAAGATATTTTAAAACTGCTAGAAAAAGATTTACAAAAGAACACTTACACAGAGCAAGTTCTTTTATCTTTTGTTGGTGATTGCTATTGTGATAGCGAGATAATGGCGCAACAGTGCGTGAAGTCTTGAAAATGTTAAATCACTACAAAGTGCCCGTTGCGGTGCTAAGTAAGGGTGGCAAAAAAATGCTACAAGATTTGGATATGTTCAAGCAATTTAGTGATAGAATAACTGTCGGCACAACCTTAACTTTTTTAGAAGAGAAAAAATCTAAAGAATGGGAACCTTTTGCTTCAACTCCAAGTGAAAGACTTGAAACTTTGAAAATTCTTCACGAGAACGGCATCAAAACTTTTGCAAGTTTTGAACCTACAATTGAGCCTGAAGAGAGTTTGAAATTTATTAAAAAAACGCTAGAATTGGGATTGTGTTGACCACTACAAAATTGGAAAAATAAACAACTATAAATCAGCCGACAAATGGCAAGATTGGGTAAAATATTTGCAAGATTGTTTAGATTTGCTCAGACCAACAAATAAACAAGTTTATTACAAATTTTGTCTAAGAAAATTAGCACCAAACATAGAACTCACTGATAATGAAAAAAATCCAGACGCGTATATTGTGAGAACAACCGCGCTGAGACAGTCGAGTTTATTTAATTAGGAGAAAATATGTTTACAGGCTATTTTGGAAAAGTTAAAAGTTATCCAAAAGGTAATGGATATAAATATGTGTCTATTGCACGATATAACAAGTTTTGGACTGGCGAAACCTATCCAAAACTTTTTCCACCAGCAGAAATTATTAAAATGGAAAACGAAAAACTTTATACAAAACTTTACTATGAACGAGTTTTATGCAAACTTGACCCGAAACATGTTTATGAAGAACTAGGTGAAAACGCAGTACTTTTATGTTATGAACGTTGGGATTCAATAAAAAGTGGCAAAGCGTTTTGTCATAGAAGAATTGTCGCAAAGTGGCTGGAAGAAACTATCGGAGTAAAAGTGGAAGAACTAAAAGATAAATAGAAACAAAAAACACGGGATTCATTTCATTTACTGGTGGATTTTTATTCTATATTTTGGTGCAAAAACAATATAATTTTTGCAATTCCAAGTTGTCTGCGCTAAACAAAAAAATTTATATCCCTAAAACAATAAACATCTTTACCATTACACCATAATAAATAAAAATATAAACCTACTTCACTCTAAAAGTTTCTGTCATATATCCAAGAGCATTTGGAGAGGTTATGATTAGGCAGAAGTCGCATTT
>CALBHW010000014.1 GCA_937893125.1 uncultured Clostridia bacterium | reverse complement strand
AGGGGGGGGGGGGGGGGGGGGGGGTAAAATAAAAATATAAGTGGAAATTGTGGTTTTAAACAACTTAAAATTTTTTTGAAAAATAAAAATTGTTTTGTCTAGCATTTTCATAATTTTTGTAATTATTGAAATAACAGCGTAAAATGTTTGATTTTATTTATTTTCTTTGTTATAATCACATCCACAATTATAGGGGTTTGTTTTGACTGTGGATATTTTACAAGTCAATACGAATACTAATAAAAGGGAGAAAAACAATGAAGAAAAAAGGACTGATAGCAATTTTTTCAGTTTGCATTACACTTATTGTTGCGCTAGTTGCGACGATTGTTGTTTTAGCAAGCGGGACACAAGGCATTGGAACAAATGTCAGTGTTCTTTATGTCGCGACTGATATTGAAGGGGAAGTCAGTGCGACTTACAGTAGGGTAAATAAAAATACAAAAGCGGTCATATCGACAACTGATATGGTCACAAGTAGTGGAGCAAAAAAGGTAAGTTTCCTAGCAAGCCAACCTACAACGACAAGTCTACTTAATCCAACGGAAAGCAACATCGCGCTTACTGCTGAACAAGACCTTATTATTACATATACATTTTCTGGCGTTGCCGAATACTATGCAAGTCTTGAATATGTTGATAAGGATCAAGCGGAACCAAACATTGAATTTGAGTATGCGCTAAATGATGGCGAATATTCGAAAGAACTTTCAATGCCAATAAAAGTTGACGCAGACAAATCGACAACCTTTTCGATTAAACTTCACATCGCAAATACTGCCCGCAACGCAAACCTTAGCGGTTCTTTAAATTGGATTTTAACAAAACAAGCGCCAGTTATACTTGAAAATTATATTTCTTTAAACGTTGTAAATAACACTGGGTGTAATGCAATAAAAGATGCGAGTTCTTTTAAATTGGTAAAGGGAACGGGCGACAAACAAAACAAATTTAAAATTGTTGGAGCTGTGCCAACTATTCAAGATTATACTGCTACAAATGTTTCGGAATTAACAAATGCAAACAATGCAGAGTTTTACTATTTTTGTACAAATACTGCTGTTGTAGGCTCTACTGGTTATAACGACCCAGGCGAAATTTACTATACTTCAACTGAAGATAACACACTTGAAAATTGGTATAATGTGCCAAATTCGCCATTAAATCTTTATTCTTGTTTTATGAAACCAAATTGCACAGCGTCGGAAACATATTCGGGGACTGATACTCAAGTTATCATTTCAAACGATAAAACAATTATTGATAGTAATGAAATTTGCAATAATTCAACAATGGTAAATATTGTTATTCCACAAAGTGTTCAAACGATTGGAAGATATCAAGATAATTATGCTCCTTTTTCAAATTGTTCCAAGTTGGAAAAAATAATTATTCCAAATAGCGTTGGAGCAATATTTGGCGGTGTATTTTCATATTGCACGAAGTTAACATCTATTTCAATCGGGAGTAAAGCGTTAGTTTATGAAAGTGCTTTCATGTATTGCAAAAATTTAACAAGCATAACGGTTTCAGAAGATAATGAAGATTGTTATTCTTACGAAAATTGTCTTTTACAAAAGCAGGGCGATTTTAAATTACTTCGTGGTTGCAAAAATTCCATTCTTCCAGCGGGACTTCAATATATTGGCTCATATGCTTTTTCTGGTTGTAGTGGTTTGACAACAATATCACTTCCAAATTCTATTAAAAGTATAGGGTCGAATGCTTTTGCTGAGTGTGCTGATTTAAGTAGTATTGCAATCCCAAGTGGCATAACAGTTATAGATTATAACGTTTTTAACCTTTGTACTAGTTTGACAAGTGTAGTTATTCCGAGTGGGGTAACAACTATAAGCGGAGGTGCTTTTTATGGGTGCAGTAAACTAGCAGAAATTACAATTCCTAGCTCAGTTACAAAGATTGGAATTAACGCATTTGGTGGATGTACGGGACTTGCTTCGGCTACATTTGAAGAATCAGGTGCAAGTTGGACGGTTGTAAAATCGGGATCGACAAAAAAAACTACTATTGGGGTTCCTGACCCTGCTCAAAATGCAACCTATTTGAAATCAACATATAGTTCTTACACTTGGACTAAAAATAGTTGAAATATTTTGTGTTTCCTATAGAAATATAATTTAATAAAAACCAATCCTTGGTTGGGGTAATGTTATGTGCGTTGCTTCAAAGGGGGTTGGTTTTTTGTTGCAAAATTGGTATTAAAATAAGTAATTTAGCGAAAAATGGGGAGTTTTATGGAATTTGGGAAAGAATTTTAAAGGAAAGGCGTCAAAATGTATTGTAAAGTAGGGAAAAATTTGATATAATTATGCGGTTATAATATATAATTGTTCGTTTTGGACTTAAAAAAATAAAATTATGGACAATTAGCGAAATAGGAGAATAAAATGGGATTGTTTTCTAAAATATTTGCTTCGGACAACACGCGAAATGTTAGGCGACTAGAAAAAATTGCGGAAAAGATTGAAGCGCTTGACGAAGAATATTGTAAAAAAACTGATTTAGAACTTGTTAAAAAAACGGACGAGTTTAAAAAGAGACTTGCTGACGGTGAGACTCTTGACGACCTTTTGCCAGAAGCGTACGCGACTGTTAGGGAAGCGAGTAAGAGAGTCCTTAATATGAGGCATTTCCACGTGCAACTTTTGGGCGGGATTGCTCTTCACCAAGGACGTATCGCGGAGATGAGAACGGGTGAAGGAAAGACTCTTGTTGAGACTCTTCCTGCTTATCTTAATGCGCTAACGGGCAAGGGCGTTCATATTGTTACAGTCAACGAATATCTTGCTAGTCGTGACGCGGAGTGGATGGGAAAGGTTTTCAAATTCCTTGGGCTTACTGTTGGGGTTAACCTAAACAGTATGGACGAAGAAGCCAAGCGTAAGGCATACAACTGCGACATCACATATTCGACAAATAGTGAATTTGGGTTTGACTATTTGAGAGACAATATGGTGCAAAACTTGGCTCAAAAAGTGCAACGCGGGCATAATTTTGCTATCGTGGACGAAGTTGATAGTATTTTAATTGATGAAGCAAGGACGCCACTTATCATATCGGGTAAGGGTTTTAAGAGTAGTGAACTATATTACACAGCGCAAAGATTTGCAAAAAGGCTTGTTCCAGAAGATTATGAAATTGACGAAAAGTTAAAACAAATTAGGCTCACCGATTCGGGCATTTCAAAGGCGGAGAGTTTCTTTAAAGTCGACAATTTGTCAGATATAAACAACATTGAACTCAACCACCACATCAACAACGCCATTAAGGCGAACTTCATTATGAAGCGTGACGACAACTACATTGTAAAAGACGACGAAATTATCATTATTGACGAATTTACGGGCAGACTTATGCCTGGTAGGCGTTACAACGAAGGGTTACATCAAGCGATTGAAGCAAAGGAAGGCGTTAAGATCAAAGACGAGAACAAGACTCTCGCGACTATCACTTTCCAAAACTATTTTAGGTTGTATGATAAACTTAGCGGTATGACGGGTACGGCAAAGACAGAAGAAGCGGAATTTAACGGGATTTATAGGTTAGACGTTGTCACAATTCCAACCAATTTGCCAGTTATTAGAAAGGATATGCCAGACATTATTTACACGACGGAAGAAGGAAAATTCCGTAACGTCGTGCGCGAAATTGTGCGAATTCACGAAACGGGGCGTCCAATTCTAGTTGGTACGGCGACGGTTGAAAAGAGTGAAATTTTAAGCAACCTTCTTCACAAAGAAGGGGTCAAGCACGTTATTTTGAACGCTAAAAACCACGAGCAAGAATCTGCTATTGTTGCACAAGCTGGGCGTCTTGGGGCTATAACGATTTCCACCAATATGGCTGGGCGTGGAACGGATATTTTGCTTGGCGGTAACCCAAAATTCTTAACAAAGAGCAAACTTCTTGATATGGGCTACAACTCAAATCAAATCGAACTTGTCAGCGACTATGCGTCGGGACTCAGCGAAGAAATGAAAGAACTTAAAGAAAAGTACGACGAAATTTACGCTGATTTCAAGAAAGAGACCGACGAAGAAAAGAAAAAGGTTATTGAACTTGGCGGACTTTGCATTATAGGAACGGAGCGTCACGAAAGTAGGCGTATTGATAACCAGTTGCGTGGTCGTGCAGGGCGTCAAGGCGACCCAGGCAGTAGCGTGTTCTATATCTCTATGGAGGACGACCTCATTAGGCGTTTTGGCGGGGATAGAATGAAAGCTATTGCAAGGGCGTTTAGAATTGACGATGACACGCCTTTCCAAATTAGGATTTTCTCAAAGCAAGTCGAAATGGCGCAAAAGCGTATTGAAGCGCAAAACTATTCTATGCGTCGAAATGTTCTTGAATATGACGATGTTATGAATAGGCAAAGGGAACTTATTTATGCTGAAAGAGACAAAGTTTTAAATGGCGTTGACATTCACGACGAAATCGTTTTGATGTTCCCAGATGTTGTGCATAAAATTGTTTATAATGACATTGATGACGATACGCCATTCTATGATTGGGACCTTGAAAAACTCAATAAAGATTTGGAAGATAGACTTTTTCCTAAGGGAAGCAACATTGTTGACGAAAAATTTGTTGACGATTGCGAAGTTCGTGATGTTTACGACAAGGTTCTTGAACTCGTGAACGACCGCTACGACGGCGTTATTGCTGAGTCGAAAGAATTGGGATTTGACTTTTCAAATTTTGAGAGATATTTCTTACTTCGTGTCGTAGATGTGCTTTGGATGGAACATATTGACACGATGGATATGTTAAAAAGAGAAATCGCGACGCAAGGTTATGGCGGGCACGACCCACTTGTTGCGTACAAGCGCGAAGGGTTTGACCTTTTTGACGATATGATTGCAAAAATTAGGGAAGATACTTGCACATTCTTACTCAATGTCAAGTTTGAGCGTCCACCAGAACTTAAAAAGGTGGAAAAACCAGTTGCAACGACAACAAATCAAAAGTTTGTCCAAGCAAAATCTACAAAGGTTGTTGGGCGAAATGACCCATGTCCTTGTGGCTCGGGCAAAAAATATAAACACTGTTGCGGGAGATAAAAATGGTTGTTGATAGTGAAAGAGAGACTTTTTTGGAATTAAAAAAGAAAGCCGATTATTTAAAGGAGTGTCTTTGACAAGGCGGGGACTGAAGGTAAACTTGAAGAAAAGAGAAAGGAGCAACAATCCGAAAACTTTTTTCTTGATATGAACCTTGTAAAAAGAAACGGAAAAGAGATAAAAGCCCTAGAAAATAGGCTTGAAATTATAAAAACTATTGAAAATTACGAAAGTGACATCGAATTTTTAATCGACATTTTGGGGCTAGAAGATGACGAAAAAAGTTTCACGGAACTAAAAGAAAAGTTAAGCACTTTTTCAGATTTTCTGGAAGATAAGACAGTCGAAATATTACTTAATGGTAAGTATGACGACTGTGACGCAATTGTGACTATTCACGCGGGTGCGGGCGGTACGGAAGCGCAAGATTGGGCGAGTATGCTTTATAGAATGTATCTTCGTTTTTGCGAAAAAAATGGGTATACCGCTCGCGAACTTGACCTTTTGGACGGCGATGAAGCGGGAATAAAAAGTGTGTCGTTTGTCGTGTCGGGGGATAAAAGTTACGGTTATTTTAAGGCAGAAATGGGTGTTCATAGGCTTGTTAGAATTTCGCCTTTTGACGCAAATAAAAGGAGACATACCAGTTTTGCAAGCGTCGAAGTGACGCCCGAAATTGACGACGATAGCGAGATTGAAATTAACCCAGAAGACATTCGCGTTGACACCTATCGCAGTAGCGGAGCGGGCGGACAACACATTAACAAAACGGATAGCGCTATTAGAATTACCCATTTTGAGACAGGTATTGTCGTGACTTGTCAAAACGAGCGTAGCCAAATTCAAAATAGAGAAATGGCGTTTAAAATGCTTAGAAGTAAGTTGCTTGCACTAAAAGAACAAGAAAGGTTGCAAAACTTAAAAGACATCAAGGGCGACATCAAAAAAATTGAGTGGGGAAGCCAAATTAGGTCGTATGTTTTTTGCCCATACACTCTTGTGAAAGACCATAGAACGGGTTTTGAAAACACCAATGTCACGGCTGTTATGGACGGCGACATAAAGGGCTTTATTTTGGCGTACCTTAAAGGAATGCAAGGTGGCGGAGAATAGTTTTTAAAATTCACAAAGATATTTTTAAGGAAAAAAATCACTTAGAAACTTCAAGAAAAAAGGTGAAGTACTCTTTTTAAAAAACGAAGAAATATTTTAAAGTAAATTTAAAGGGTAAACATACAAAAAGTAAAAATAAAAAGGTCAAAAATATGTATTTTGATATTGCAAAGAAAAAGGCGGAGCTATTAAAACAAAAAAAAGATGTTTTAATTTTGGGCATTGAAAGCAGTTGCGACGAGACTTCAATCGCGGTCGTGAAAAACGGGCGGGAAGTTTTGTCAAATGTAATCGCGACCCAAATTGAAATCCATACGCGCTTTGGTGGTGTTGTGCCAGAAGTTGCGAGTAGAAACCACATTATGGCATTTTTAAATGTGCTAGATAAATCTCTTAGTGACGCCAATGTTAGTTTGTCTGACATTGACGCAATCGCGGTGACTTACGGCGCAGGGCTTATTGGCGCTCTTATGGTGGGGGTGAGTTTTGCGAAAAGTCTTGCTTATGCTTTAAACATTCCGCTTATTAAGGTTAACCACATTCGCGGGCATATGTGTGCAAATTTTATTTGTTATAAGAATTTGACTCCACCTTTTATCGGGCTTATCGTCAGTGGCGGGCATACGGCAATTGTCGAAGTTAAAGACTACGTAAATTACGACCTTATAGGCTCCACACTTGACGATGCAATCGGCGAAAGTTTGGATAAGGTTGCAAGGGTTATTGGACTTGGTTACCCTGGCGGACCAAAAGTCGATAAAAGGGCAAAAGAAGGCAAGTATTCTATAAAATTTGTCAAAGATTCGCTTTCAAAAACCTTTGATAGTAGTTTTAGTGGACTTAAAACCGCGTGTATAAATTATGTTCATAATTTGGAGCAAAAGGGGAAGGATATTCCAGTCGCGGATATTTGCGCGTCCTTGGAACACGAAGCGTTTACACCGCTTATTGAAAAGGCTGTGCGTGCGTGCAAGGTAAAGGGATATAAAACTTTGTGCGTCGCAGGTGGCGTGTCAGCAAACAGTTTTTTAAGAGAAAATTTGACAAAAAAAGGGGAAGAAAACGGCATAAAAGTTTATTTCCCAGAAATGAAACTTTGTACGGACAACGGCGCAATGATTGCAAGTATGGGATATTTTAACCTTATGAATAATGTGGGTTTAACTGACATCAATCTCGACGCCGTGTCAAATATTCCACTTTAATAGAAGTATTTGTTGTAAATTCGCTAGAAAAATAGAAAATTTATAAAATAACCACATACAAAACATAACTATATACAAAAAATAAATATTTATAGAATTACATAATTTGAGTAATCTTTTAATTAAGGTTACTCTTTTTATTATTTGAATTATGGTTGATTGACTGCTATTTTTCCCCCAACACCCCTAAAAGGGGGGCTATTTTTTTATTAAAAAAGTTAAAATTTTACGAAAAAAGTGGTCAAATTTGCTTGACATGGGGGGGG
>CALBHW010000013.1 GCA_937893125.1 uncultured Clostridia bacterium | reverse complement strand
TCGCTATTTGCTATTACAACTGTTTTCCCAGTAAAAAAATATGGCAAAAATGCTTTTTCGCCATCATTTAAACCGCTAAAAGTCAGTTTATCCCAATTTTCAATGCCTTTTAGAACTTGTACAATGTTATTCATTTCCAATCAATTTTAGCACTTTTTCTAGCCCTTCGTCAATAGCGGACTCAATTTTGAGCATACTTTCGTCGTCAATTCGACTTACAACATAGTCAACAAGCGGAATAGATTTGTCATTACCAGCGCCTATTTTAAGTCTAGGGAAATTTTCGGAGTTTAAAGAGTGTACAATACTTTTTAGACCGTTATGCGTCCCAGCACTCCCGTGCTCGCGAAATCTCGACACACCCTTGTCTAAGTCAATGTCGTCACAAATAATAAAAATATTTTCGGGTGCTACTTTATAAAATTTGCTAAATTGCGCGACCGCTTCCCCCGAATTATTCATATACGTTAAAGGTTTAATAAGAAAAACTATTTCACCCGCAATGTTCGTTTGTGCGTAAAGGGCGTTAAATTTTGACTTGCAAATTGAAACGCCAAGTTTTTTTGCCAATTTATCAACTGCCATAAAACCAATATTATGATAAGTTCTTTTGTACTCATCTCCTGGGTTGCCTAGCCCGACAATAAATTTCATTATTTTTTCTCCTTAACAGTAAAAGGTGAGACCTTTGTGTCATTTTTAATGTCAACATCTTTTAAATAACTAGATTTTATTTCGCAATTATTGCCAATTTTGCAATTTTCAATAATAGAATTGTCACCAATCACACAATTTTCGCCAATTACAGTTGCCCCACGCAACACGCAATTAGCCCCAATGCAAGTGCCTTTTTTTATCTCAACAAGGCTATCAATATAACAAGTAGATAAGGCTTCAAGCTCGACCTTTGAACTAAGTTCCATCAAAATGTTTTGACGCATTTTTTCGCGCGCTTGAGATAAAGTCGCAAGATTAAATATATAGAAAAAATTTTGCTTGTTTAAAAAATTTGCCTCGCAAGACAACTCAATTTTGTTTAATTTTACGGCACTAGTCTTAACAATAGCCCCCCTAGGCAACTTGCAAAAATCGGTGTTTTTTGAAATTGCATATTCAAGCGCGTCGGCTATTTCGCTAGGACGTATAAGAGGTGTGTCAGCGTATAAAATTATAGTATAATCTTCATCCTTTAAATATGGCTTAACAGCGTCAAGAAGTGACTCATCCGACTCAACGAGTGTTGTCTCGTAATTTGAAAGCGCGTTCAAAACATATTCTTTTGACGACCTTCCCATTATTTCTTTTTCGACCAAATCTTTTGTTTCGATAGGCGAAATAACAATAGCGCGAACGACTTTTTTTGAAATGTCACCTAGTTCAAATTCGGTCAAAATTTCCGTTGAAAAAATTATATTATTCATATGTTATATGTTAAAATTTTCTTCTCCTTTTGTCAATTTTTTTTCGTCAAAAATTAAGGCTTCACGCCCTAAAATAAATATTTTCAATTTACCACTAAGTTTTAAATCTTGAGAAACTTTTTCTAAATAATGTTTATTAAAATTTTCACCACAAAGAAAAAATATTTTGTTTAACTTTAAACTATCAATAATTGCGACAACTTTTCTTTTAAAAGGTTTTTTAAAAAAATATTCGTTTTTAGGTTCTTCAGACAAAAAACAAGGTATTTTTTTGTCCCCGACTTTTGTAAAAAAGTTGTCTTTAAAGACGATTTCAATTTCTTTTCCAAGTAGTTTTTTTAATTTTCCCTTTTCTCGTGCCGACCTAAAAAAATCGTCGATTAAAGCCTTACACTCTTCTTCCATTACGCCGAAAGTGATTCTTGGAGAGTAGCCAAAATCACCATTTGTAAGTTCAACTTTTCCGCCACAACAGCCAAAATTTTCGTCTTTGCACCCAACAAAAACTTGTCCAATCCGCGCATTTAGTATTGCTCCCGTGCACATCGCGCAAGGTTCTAATGTAACATACATTTGGCAGTCTGAAAGCCTAAAAGATGACAATTTCTTGCACGCCTTTTCTATCGCCAAAATTTCCGCGTGACAAAGCGCATTTTGCGTTTTTTCTCTTGTGTTATACGCTTTTGAAATAACCTTTTCGTCCTTTACTATAACTGCGCCGACTGGCACTTCGCCAATTTCTTTCGCTTTTTTTGCCTGCAATACGGCTTCCAACATAAAATTTTGCATCTATTTCCCTTTTTAAACAAGTTTTGGTCTAAAAAATTACTTAAAAGGTAAATTTGGTTCGTCTTGTATGTTTATAAAAATATACAACCTAGACTTTTTTACTTTGACAAATACAAGTCAACCTTAAAAAAAAGACCTTTACTTGTTGATTTTACTCTTGTTTTAATAATTCTAAAACAATTGCATATAATTTGTCAAATAACTCGTCAAGGTGAGTTAGACTAATTGGGTGGGATAATTTGTCACTTCCAAATTCTATCGTAAAGCCCGTGATGTCAAGTCTAAGCAAACAATAATCTTTATATCCGCCACCACTACCTGTCGTAAAAACACCTTTATATTTTGAAGCCTTTTCGATTACTTTTAGATATTTTTGTTGCTGGGCTCTTGTTTTTTCTGGCTGTCCAGCGTAGCCAAAATATACGACTTCGCCTTTTGTGTGAAGGCTTAAAGTTAAATTAGGTAAAAAACTTTTTGTCAAGCTTATAAGTGATTGTACTTCATTTTCGGAATTTGGAAAAAATCCCACAAAGTTCGCAAAACTTGGCGCGTCGAATTTGTTTTGTGAGCCCGTTCCCCAACCCGCGTCAAAATTGCAGTTGAGGTCGACCCCGTTTGCATTTGCTTTATAAAGTCTTTTAGGTGTGGTTTTTAAAATTTTTGATATGACCGCTTTACACTTTTCGTCCTTTATAAAATCCGCCCCTTCATCGCAAATACGGACACCATCTGGATTCATAACAGGCACAACGATAAGTTGCGCGTTAAGTTGTGATTCGCGCAACGCTTCAATTAGGCGAATAGCCATAAAAGAAGTTATGTATTCCCGCGCGTGAATGGACGCCTGAATAAGGATTTTTCTTTCTCCATTTCCTAAAACAAACGCAACAAGTGGCGAGCCAAGTTCACTCTCGCCAAAAATTACAAACGGCGTTTTCTTTTTAAGTTTTTCTATCCGCCCCATTAAATCTTCATAAATTGTCATTAAAATATAATATGAAAAAATTTATTTGTTTGAGAATTTTTTGACTTAACTTTTTAAAGCGTTACAAAAGAAAAACAACTACACTTTTAAATACGCAAAAATACCATAGTTTCATATTTCTTCATTTTTTAACATTTCCACTACTATGTAAAAAAACAACGCCACAAAAGCATTGTTTTAAAAATTAAAAAAAATTTCATTTATGATAGGTAATGTTATTTTTAATTGTAAACGCACGATAAATTTGTTCTTCAAGCATAATTCTAAACAAGTGGTGTGGAAAAGTCATCTTTGAAAAACTAATTTTGTTGCAACCTTTTTTGAAATTTTCATCAAGCCCGTATGAACTACCTATAACAAAAGTAACAGCCGAGTTTTCAAAAGACGAAAACAAAAGTGACGAAAACTCTTCGCTAGTGTAACTTTTCCCTTCTTTTGCTAAGACAAAAACCTTGCCCGAAACATTTTTTGAAATTTGTTCCGCTTCCTTTTTTAGTGCCGTTGCCACTTCGCTTTCGGACGGATTATTAGATAATTTTACAGGTGGAAGCTCGATAATATTTATCATTCCCATATGTTTTAACCTTTTTAAAAAGTCCGCCTCCGCTTTCTTGTAAAAATCCTCTTTTAAGTCACCCACGCACACGATATTTATTTTGTACATCTAAATTACTCCCCAAATAAAGGTGGAAAAAGTGACAATTGCGCCGACCGCGATGCAAGAAATTAAAGCAAATCGTTCGTCAAGAGTCAAACGCCTACCTTTGCTTTCAATATCCGTAAAAATCATACTGTTTAAACTCTTTATGTTGTATTGGGACATTATTCTATTAAGGTCGTAAATGTCTATCATCGTTTTATCACCTGAATAGAAAGTTTCTGGGTACTCGCTGTTAATTCTCGCCACGTCAATAAGCATTTTTTGGGTTTGTTTGATTCTCGTCTCTTTAAGAAGCAAAAAGTAAAGGAATACAAGCACAAGTACAATCATTCCGATTGTCAAAATACTCATTAGAAAATACATTACAATGCTTCCACTACTAAACAAAAAGTTATTTATATAATCGGTCACATTTCCAAATATCCAATTATTGGCGCTCGCAAAAGCAAAATAGGTGCTAAGAAAATTGTTCATAAAATGGATGATAATAGCAGGAATAATACTCTTACTTAAAACGACAGAAAGCGCTATTAAAAATCCCAAAACAGTTGCGTAGAAAAATTGATTTACATTTAGGTGCATAAGTCCAAAAAGTAGGCTCGACAAAATCATCGCTTGCTTTATTCCCATTCCTTTTAAACCATGAAGAAGAAGTCCCCTATGCGCTGTCTCTTCGCAAATTGCAGGAATAATTGCAACCGTAAACACTTGCAAAATAAAACTGCCTATTGAGTAATCTGCACTAGAAATATATGGAAAACTAGGTGCCTTTTCGAACCCGCAAAGAGAAATGATTGTACTGAAAAAAGACGCAACAAAAATGTTGAAAAAATAGCACAAAATGCCGATTAAAATGCTTAAAATTATAGGTTTTACCCCCACTTTGCAGTAGCCAAAATTTTTAAGCGTCGTTTTCATTTTTTGCTTTTTTATAACCGAAAAAAGCCCAACCGACATCAAAAACATTACTCCGCCTTGCACGATAATTGTACTTAAAACATCTTTTAAATTGTCGTTTATAGGTAGTTCAACATACAAGAAAAATATTCGCACTGCGACGAAAATTATAAGCATTAAAAAGTAAACAAAAGTTGTTACAAATTGATTTGATCTATTCATTATAGCCCACCTTTAAAGGAATTAACTGCCCATACAATCACACAAAAGATTGTCATTATAGTATATATCGCAATCGGCAAAACATCTGCGTATTGTCCGCCTTGCACGTCAACATTTTCCGCCCTTTTTTGTTTTTTATTACTCTCCATGTTATCACGAGAATTTTCTTCATTTAACGATAAATTTTCTTGATTTTCTTTATTTTTTGTTAGTTTATTAAGTAAATAAAGTCCCAAAATAGTAAGCCCTACACCCGCAAGGAAAATAACAAAAGTTAAGACAATTTCAGTCACACCAAAGTTGGAAAAAATGCCAAAATTTGGATTTCCCGACACATACATAAAAAAGATTACAAAAAAGTTATTGCAAAAATGGAAAAACATAGAATAAATTAGTTTTCCACTAAAATAGAAAATAAGTGCTAAAACAACGCCTAACAAAAATTGGTGAATTGTTTGAAAAATCGAAAAATGAATAAGAGTAAATGCTACCCCACTAACTAAAACCGCCCAAACAAGCCCGATTTTGTTTTTTAAACTAGAAAAAATCACGCCACGGAAAATAAGTTCTTCCGCAATTGCAGGAATAACTGCAAAACAAAGTACAGACAATAAAAACTCGCCAAAATTTCCTAGTGGCACGCGACCTGAACTAGGAGTTGCAAAATTTGCAAATAAAGTGTTAAAAAATGTTGTAAAGTTTAGCGACCCAAAGAATACAAAGATAGAAAGCACAAAAACGACCAAGAAACGCAAGTCAAAGGTTTTTTTGTTTATATTTTTAATGGAAAATTTCTCTATTTTGTTCCTTTTTGAATAAATCATAAAAACCAAAAAATATGCAGTTTCACTAAGTATAGCGTTTAAATAAATTGTCCAATTTTGAGAGAGTAAAGTTGTTGCATCTTGTCCTGTTGTTCCACCAATAAGCCCAACTAACATCGACAAATTTAAACTCGCTATAAGCATACCTGCAACGGCAAATAGGTAAATCAAACTTCCATCTTTAAACGAATATTCTTTTTTCATACTGGCATTATATCAAATTTTTTAATTTCTTGCAATTATTTAATCCAACTAAAATTTTTTGTTTTTCTTTTTAAACACAAAAGCTTAGGACAAAATCTTTTTATAAAAAATCACCAAAAAATTTACCTTTATTCTTTGGCGATTTTCTACAATTAGTGTAAAAATTTCAAAATAATTTTAAATTTTGTAAAAATGAAATTAAAACAATGCCTTTTTAAGCAAAAGTTAATTCATAAATAAGCAAGTCCCCATTACAATAATCATTGACTACTCTACAAATTAAAAATTGTGCCCACTTTTGATTGAAACGCGACATCGACACAAACATGCTTTCCCTCGATTATGTTGTGTTCGCCTAAAATTCTTTTTACAGTGGTGTAAGCCAAAACTGGCGTATTGTTTTCTTCGCTTAGGTGAGACAAAACCACTTGTTTTACGCCCGTTGGCACAAGTTTACAAAGAGCGTAGGCGCAAGTTGTGTTTGATAAATGCCCATGGCTACCCAAAATTCGTTTTTTTGTGACTGGTGGATATTTTGGGTTTTGCATTAAAATATGCTCATCGTGATTGCTTTCTAGGTATAAAATTGTGCTTCCAGCAAGAAAATCTATAATCTCCTGCTTAATTTCTCCAAGGTCAGTCGCAATACTACATTTTAGTCCGCCAAAATAAAGGCTATATCCCACGCAAAAATTGCTATCGTGTGGCAAAATCGCACATGAAACAGTTACATCTTTTATGAAAAAATCACTTGTTCTATACCACTCAATTTGTGATTGTGGAAGAGCCATAATTCCCGACAAGTAAAGTGCTTGCACAAAGGACGGAATATATACTTTCGTGTGCGGATTTTTTTTCAAAAATGTCGCAATTCCGCCCAAATGGTCTGTATGTTCGTGGGTTAAAAGGATAGCGTCAATTTCTTCTGGCGTGACGCCGATTTGAGACAATCTTTCCTTTATATTTGTGTATGTCAAACCTTCGTCAACCAAAATTTTTGCTTCGTTTGACTCGAAATATGTCGAATTTCCCTTACTTCCGCTTGCTAAATTTACTGTTCTCATTTGTTTTTCCTTAAATCGATTTTAATTATACCACGAAAACAACATAAAATAAAAGCATTATTTTAAAATGATAAAAAGCAATTTTTGGATTTTTTTTGGTTTTCCAGTAACACAAACAAAAAAATATAATATTCACGCGTTTAGTAAAACGGCTGACAAAATTTTCGCAATTATCGCAAAAAGGTCGTTAACTATAACTTTGAAGGACCACCTTTCCATTCAGCCACGAGTCGAAAAATCCTTTCAAATTTTTCTTTGAGACGCTTTCAAAACAGCCAATCATATCGTCTTTTGTCGCAATTTTGTACTCATATTGGTTAAAATAGAGTTTTAAACCTTTCAAAAAAGCCTTTTCGCCTATTAAATCTTCGAGCGAATCAAAAAACAAAACGCCTTTTACGTATGTCATATATGTATATTGCATATCACCTGCAAAGTCGTTAACATTTCTACTCATTGAACTATCTATTTTGCCATAAACACTCTCGTACACTTCGCTAAAAAGAAGATAACTTGATAAGGACGCAGAGAGAGAATCCGCTTCTACAACATTGTAACCTGAGTTATATCTATAAAACATAAGTGTCGAAAATTCGGTCAATCCTTCATCTTGCCACGCGTCGTTGCATGCGTCACTTCCTACCAAATTGTACCACCATTGGTGAGCCGTTTCGTGGACAATAACATTTTGATAATCATCATAGTTTTGCACGCTATCTGAAATATAGACCAAATTTGGATATTCCATTCCGCCGTGGACAAAATCCGCTTTCACAACACTATAAGTCTCATATGGATAGTCGCCAAAAAGGCTTGAAAAGGTTTTTATCGCGCGGATTGCGGTATCAAGGCTTTTTTCGGGAGTTTGCTCATCGTAATAGTAATAATAGACATCAACATTATTTGCCTTTCCCGACAAAACAACAAAATCACGACTTAATACGAACCCAAAATCACGCACAACTTTTGCTGAAATCTTGGTTGTCTTTTTGTGGTCTTTCAAAGTTGTTGCCGTTTGCCTTCCTGAACTAGCCAAAACAAAATCGCTATTATATGTCAAAGTTACATCATAATTTGACATTTCAGAATAAAATGGGTCGCCGTTTGCGCCGTAATTGTCTTCCCTAAACGCGCCATTTTCATAGACAGAAAGAATAGGATAAAAGTTACCAAAATTGTATGTGTCGTCCCCGTAACCAAACCTATGCTCGCAGTTTGGAAGTTGAACCGAATATGAAAGCGCCACCGTGACGCTATCTTCTGGGTAAAGGTCTTTCCCTAAACCAACAATTAACATATTTTTGTCACTTCCGCCAACATTTACTTCTCTATCTTCGCCGTCGACAACCACTTTTGACACATCAATTTTTCCTTCACTAAACCCATTTTTGTATGCTTTTTGATAGGTTGATGTAGAAACAGGACGATATTTTGCCCCTTGCCTAAACGCGTTTGGATACAAGTGAAATTCCAAGGTTGACAAAGGAACATCATAACTATTTTTAAAACTGACAGTTTGCTCTCCCGTTAAAACATTACTTTTTTCGTCAAATTCAAGCGTCAAGTTATAATTTGAAAGTTCCCTACTTTTACTTGAAAGGTTGTCCTTGCAACCAAAAAGAAAGAGTATTGGAACAACGACTAAAAGCCCCAAAAAAATAAGTGATAATTTTCTAAAAATTTTTCTTTTTTTCACTACTAAAACCCCTTTTCTAATCAATATGAAAAAGAGGCTCTTAATATGAATATACAAAAAAGACCTTTCGTTATAAAGCTTTAAAACAACTTTATAATAAAGGTCTTATTTTTACAAATTTCTAAAATTTATCCAAAAATAATTATTGAATAGCACGCAAGCGCGCAAATTGCAAATGCGCAAAACAAAAGAAAAATAATAATATTTCTTTTAACTGCAAATGAAAGTCCACACACGGTTATAGTTAAAATAACTGCGTATTCCTTAATATTTGTGAGTGTAGAAACAAAATCTTCAGGCAAAAACTTTACAGGGACAACATCGTTTAGATATAGTAGCCCTAGCATCACAATGGTTAAAAAAGCCATTATTTGTCCCAAAATTGCAAAAAATTTGGAAAAATTCTTTAAAATTAACATATTTTTGTCCTTTTAATATGTTTTTTAGTTTAAAAGAGAAATCACCCTTTCAATTCTTTGTTTAACTTCTTCTTCGCCCAAAAGTGACATAATGTAATAAAGGTCTGGCGTATTTTTTCTTGTTGTCACAGCAACACGGATAATTCCGCTAATATCAGCAACTGAGCCTTTAAAGTTTTCTGGATTTTTCTTATAATCTTTCATATTGTCCGCAAAGCCGAGTTGTCCACAAACATATTTCATTTTGTCAAACCAAGTTTCCTTGTCGTCACTAGCCTTATAAAGTTTAAGATATTCGTTTAAGACTAAAACAATGTCTTTTTTATCAAATTTTTCGTCAAATTGATAGTCTAAAATTGTTTTATCTTCTAAGCCGTCAAACATATAGTCGTATAAAGACCTTATTTCGCTATATTTTGCGATGTCTTTTCTTGGATTTTTGCCCGTTCTATCAATGTTAAAAAGAGACAAGGCAAAGTCCTTTTTGTCCTTTAAAATCTTTTCAAAATCTTTATCGTACTTGCTCGCCCAATTTAGAGCACCGTCATAAATGTCTACATTTGAAAAGTGCGAAATGACTTGTTTTGAACAATCGTCCAATTTCTGGAAGTCAAACATAGGGTTGTTCGAGCCTATTTTTGACACCTTAAAAGGAAATTCATAATAAGAAATATCAGGATTTTTTCTTCGCCAATCTTCAAAGTCACTGTTGATAAGCCCTAATAGATATTCCATAACCGAACTTACTGGGTAGCCCTTTTCGATAAAGTAACTCGCGTTAGCTTCTGGGTCTTTTCTTTTACTAAGTTTTCTTTTGTTTCCGTCCGCGTCCAATTTACATACAACTGGCGTATGCGCATATTTTGGTGGCGTAAGTCCTAACGCATCAAAGATTTCAAGGTGCGCCGAAAGTGAAGGATACCATTCTTCTCCACGAACAACCAGTGTCGTCCCCATAAGCGTATCGTCGACGACGTGTGCAAGCGAGTATGGTGGGGTAAAATTTGATTTTAAAAGAACAACATCTTTTGTATTTTCCCTAATCTCTCTATCGCCCTTAATTTCGTCGTGGAATTTAAAGATTTTTTCCTTATCCCCTTGCGACTTAAGTCTAATCGCAAAAGGAAGCCCCGCCTTGACCTTTTTTTCTATTTCTTCGTAAGTTAAATCACGACAAACATCTTTTTCTTCAATGTCATTAGTTTTCTCGATTTCTTCTTGTCTACGCTTTAAAATCTCTTCTTTTGAACCCGCCACCTGACAAAAACAAGGGTAAGCACGCCCAATTGAAACAAGATGTTTTGCAAAAGCCATATAAATTTTTTGGCGTTTACTTTGAATATAGTCGCCATAAGCGCCCGTTTGAGCCCTACTTTCGCCCGCATAACCTTCATCTGGTTTTAGACCAAACGCACAAAGCATATTATATGCAATGTCGCCAGCGTTTTCTACTTCGCGCTTAAAGTCAGTATCTTCAAGTCGCATATAAAAGACACCGTTTGAGTGATAGGCAATAAGCTTATCAATAAACGCACCGTAAACCGAGCCAATATGTAAATATCCCGTTGGGCTTGGTGCTATACGCACGACTTCAGCGCCTACTGGAAGTGTTCTTTTTGGATAACTCGACATAATCTCGTCGACGGTCAAGTCGACATCCTTAAATAATAAGTTTGCTAATTTAATATAATCCATTTTTAGTCCTTTTTATGTTAAAGACCTTTTTAAAGGTCACATTTATATTTTAAAACCATGACAAAAATATTTTTGTTGTATAAAAATTTTAATTCTAATCAAAATATTTTTAAACTTGTAATCTACAAATAATTGTGCACAATATCCCTAAGTGCAAGGCACATTCCCTTATATCTTCCGTTTAAAAAACGATCAATTATTTCATAACAAGATTGTTCTTTTTTATCCAAACTTTGCTTGTACGCATCTTTATTTGTTGCCTTGCAAAACATAACAATATCAACGTTATTTAGTGCCTTTTGATAACACAAAAGTTCGTCTTTATAGCCCGCTTTTTCAAGTTGAATTCTCTCTAAAATTTCTATAATATTATTTTTTGTAGCACTTGTCATTCCTTCTGTCAAACTACTCTTTTTTAGTTTGCCAAGAGTTTCTAAAACGCGTTCATTTGTTTCTTTAAGCATTGACGAATTGTCGTACCAAGTCTTAATTTCTCCATATGGATTAGAAAATTCAAAATGCTTGAGTTCGTAATCGTACGCCACTTGCGACAAAACTTGAAGGTCATAAAATAACACATCTTTTAGTTCGCCGTCGCTAAGTTCTCCCGCCATATAACCCGAAAAATAGTGATCAAAATAAATTGGGCTAAATGTATCATTTAGGTCGTTTAATCTTTCAATCAAGACATTGCACGACACAACAAGTTCGCGGTATTTTAAGTTGCCATTACTACTTTCGTAAATCGACCTATTTGACGCAACAGACATACTTGCGTCACGCACCGCTTTTAGTTTTTCGTAGGTCTTATTTAGTTCATCTTGCGTAAATTTTCTTAAAGTGTATGTTATATCCTTTTCTTGCCTTGATGCAACCCCAAAAAAGAGTCCCGCTTCAGCGGACAAGAAGTTGTCATAACAAAGTGGAAAAATGTACGCTTTGTCATTTTGCAAACTTGTCTCTTGCACGACCTTTTCCGTGTTAACCCCCACTTGAAGAAAACCTTGTTCGTCGCCGACATAGGTCAAAACTTCTTTATACATTGAGTTGATATCATTAGGTGTATAGTTCGTTCCGCACCCAGTTAGAGCAAAAACGCTTAGGGACAAAACAAACAAAATGCAAATTGTAATAAACTTTTTCATTCGCTTTCCCCCCTACCTTAAATTCGCGTCAAAAAACGACTTTGCTTGGCTTGCTTTTTCGCGCAAAACATTATTAACACTCGCTGAATATGCGTCATAACTTTTTGCCCACATAAAGATGTCGAGCGAATTTAAATTGTCCACATATTTTTGAAGATTTGTGTCATTAGCAATATTTTGGTTGCTAAAAATATTCATTTTTGAGCAATAAGAGCGATAAACAGTGTATGATGAGTCAGTCCCAAGAACGATTCTTTTTTCAGGCATTTTTTCAACATTTTCTTCGGTAAAAATCTTTTCCACAACCCCGCTAGAAAGTCCCGTTCTAACTATCATTTTTTGAAAATCGTAAGATTCAACCTTTACAACATTTATCTTAGTCGCCTTGTACAAATCAAGTTGTAAAGTTGCGATACAATCATAAAGGGTTCTGTATTTATGCAAAAAATCCCTTTCGCAAGTAATAACAAGTTTTGACGCATATTCAATACCTTCGCTTGCGTTAGAATACGCAGTCATATAGTCAGCGTACGACTTTTCACAATTTTCTTTTGCTTTCACGCATTTTTTGAAGTCGTCAATTATAACATTTTGTTCGCCTTTTGAAATCGTGTCGTCGACAGCCAAAAAGTCAAGATAGTAGTCAAGAGAATCTTTTGTCGTCAAAATGATGTCACTTAAAAAACTTGCATATGGGTCATTTGGTGCGCCGTGAGACGATTTTATATTTGCGCTTACTCTATCCGACAACTCTTCTAGCCCCAATGTGGACTTGTGCGTCGTAACATAATTGTACGCTTCGTAAGCTATGTTGTTACTCGAAATTATCGCAATGCACGAAAAAACGATTATGCCAACAAACGACATAAACATAACAACTTTCAGCACAATAGTCCAAAATTTTTTCATATTTATATTTTAACAAATATAATTTTTGGTGTCAATGCGTTTAAGGGTAATAAAATTTTTTAGAAAAATGTTTTTTATTTAAAGTGACAACAAAAAAGTTTTTAGAAGTAGTGGTTTTTTAAATCTAAACACTATCTAAAAGCATCAAAAAAGGCTTAGAATTTAAAATAAAAAACTCTATACCTTTTTAGTTTTGGGATAATAAAATTGACCTTTTTGTTGTTTTTAAGTAATGCGTTTTATCTTTAATTTAGTAAGTTTCTCACTAAAATTATCCACAAAAACCACAAAAATGTGAACAACTAAAAATCAATCAAGTCACTTGGGTCTGTCGCGTCAATCATCTTGTCCCCGTCATCAATATCCGCGACATCTTTAAGTTTTCGTTGAATTGTTTTTGTCTTTTTTGTCGCAAAATCAAGGGTGGACGATGCTTCGTCAATCTTCTTTTGAGTTTTAGCAAGAAGTTCGACAAACTTATTAAATTCCATCTTAAAAACGCTCAAAGTGTTCCAAATTTCGCTACTTCTTTTCTCAATCGCAAGAGTTTTAAAGCCCATTTGAAGAGAGTTTAAAAGAGCCGTTAAAGTTGTTGGCCCGCACACCATAATTTTGTATTTGTGTTGCAATGTTTCAACGAGCGCTGGACGCCTAATAACTTCGGCATAAAGCCCTTCAACAGGCAAATACATAACAGCAAAATCAGTCGTTGTAGGTGGGTCGATATACTTTTCACAAATTGATTTTGCTTCTTCTTTTATGCGAATTTCAAGGTTTTTGAGTTGATTTTCCATTTCTTGAACGTCATTTCTTTCGCTAGCAGAACAAAGTCTTGAATAGTCTTCCATTGGGAATTTTGCGTCAATTGGAAGGAGCAATTCGGCGTCGTTTTTGCCAGGAAGAACAACCGCAAAATCGACCTTTTCTTGCGAGTTTTTCTTGACCTGCACTTGCTCTTTATATTGAGTTTTTGACAAAATTTGTTCAAGAAGGCTACTGAGTTGAACTTCGCCCCATCCGCCACGAGTTTTGACATTTGTAAGCACCCTTTTAAGGTCTCCAACGCCAGTCGCCAAGCTTTGCATTTCGCCAATTCCCTTTGACACCGTGTCAAGTCCTTGCGTAATAATTTTGACGCTTTCACCAAGTCGTTTTTCAAGAGTGGACGACAATTTTTCATCGACAGTTTGACGCATTTGTTCGAGTTTTCGCTCATTTCTATCTTGCAAACTCTTTAAATTTTCGTTGATAATGTCTGAAATTCTATTTAGTTTTGCGTCATTGTCTTTTAACATTTCACTAAGTCTAGACTCAATATTTTGAAGGTGCTGATTTTGATTTCCAGCCAATTTTGAAAAATAATCGGACACGCTTTTATTTGACTCAGTAACAGAATTTAAAACTAGTTGATTAAGTTGCCTATTATGTTCGTTGCTTATCTCAAACAAATTTTTAATAGTCTTTTCAAGATATTCATTTTGTTTTTTAATCTCTTCAACGATATTTTCTTCATCAAATTCACTTTGCTTTTTTGGACGCATAACAATAATTAAAATTGTGTTTAAAATTGTTAAAACCGAAAGCACTATAAGTATGTAAAGTTCCATTTTTCTTTCCTTTTCTATCTATTGTAGCAACTTTTTAATTAAAATCATAACAAAATTTGCTAGTTTAAAATTTTTTGCCTTAATTATTTTTTAAATGCCACTTATTAGACTTTCTTTTTTTTGGTAAAAACACTCTCCGCCTTTTTATGTTAAAAAAATTAAATGTTAAGGAAAATATAAAATAAGCGCCACAAAAATAAAAATTCTTTTAAAGAGTTTTAATAATATTTTAAAAGTTTTTTTTAGTATTTTAAAATATATAATCATACTTTTTATCAAATTACTCATACTAGGGTTATGAAAAGTTGGAAGGTAATTTTAAAAAAAATTAGGGGCGTTTTATTAACATTTGTTTTGTGTTTTGCTATTCCCTTTTTGGTCTTTTTTGTAACAAGCACAGTTAAAGACAAACTCGAAAAATTTGAGGACGGATACACCCTTTGTGGCATCGACTTGTCTCGTCTTGACGGGCTAGAAGCCGAAAGAAAAATAGAAAACGCCTTAAAAGACAATAGCGCGCCACTTCAAATTTCGCTACATTTTGAAAACAGAGTGTGGACATTTTCGGAAAAAGATTTTGACATAAAAAGCGATATTCACATTGTCCTTGAAAAACTCCAACAATCGTCTCGCCACGACAAAATTAGAACAATAAGAAAAATAAAAGCAATGGGGTTTGACAATAAAGTAGCAACCAATTTTGTACTTACGAATTTAAGCGAAAAATTAGATACGCTCGCCCAAGAAATCGACATTTTGCCAACTAACGCCGACGCAAATTTTGATGCAAGCGCGGGAATTTTTGACATAAAAGAAGAAAAAAGTGGTCGTACTCTTGACAAGGAAAAGGTTTACGACGAAATTGTAAACAAAATTAAAACATCTTCAAAAATTGATGTGGCACTTTCAACAAAAGAAGTTTTACCCGAAGTTAGGACTTGCGATATAAAGCGCGCAACAAAAAAACAAGCCGAATTTTCAACTAGTTATGCTAATTCTAATGTGGACAGAAAAAACAATGTCAAAATCGCCGTTGAGTCGTTAAACGGTTACAAAGTTTTGCCAGGAAAAACATTTTCTTTTAATAAAGCGCTCGGAAAACGTACGATTGATAAAGGATATAAGGAAGCGAATATCATAAAGGACGGCGTGTTCGTTAAAGGCGTCGGTGGTGGGGTTTGCCAAGTGTCGTCGACACTATATAACGCTCTTCTTTTATCAAATATTGAAGTCACCGAAGCGCACAAACACTCCCTTCCCGTTTCCTATGTCGAGCCTTGCCTTGATGCGATGGTTTCGTGGGGAACAAGCGATTTAAAATTTGTCAACACTAGCGATTTGCCCGTTTTTATCACGGGAAAAGCGGACGGGAAAAATATAAAGTTTACAATTTATGGCGACACAAATAAGGAAAATTTAGTAATTAAAACAAAAGGCGTAAAAATTAAAACAATTCCCGCCTTTAAAGACAAAATTATAGTTGATAAAGAAGGAAAATATGCCGACAAAATTATGTTTAAAGGCGAATTTCTCCGCGTCAAAAAGTCAAAAGACGGCTACGAAGCAAAAAGTTTTATCGAATACTACAAAGACGGCAAACTTGTAAAAACAAAACAACTTCGCCACGCCACCTACGACGCCCAACAAGGGATTTTGTACGAAGGCGTAAGCACTCTCCCAGACGATATGACTCTCCCTAAATCAGACACCTTCATTCTCTCACCGAACTCAGTAACAACAAGCGATTAAGACTTTCATTTAACCAAAATAATTTATGCAAACTGTATAAATTCTAGTTTTTATTGCTTAAAATACTCACAGCTACGCACCAAAAATCTACCAGCGGACAAAAAAACGCCCCCAATCACTATTTATATTCAATAAAAATCCACCAGTGAATGAAATAAATCCCGTAGGTGTCACTTCACTATCTAGGGGTTTTATTCTACAAAAAAAATCAACTCTAACTAAATTAGAATTGATTTTTATTTTTTCAATAAGACGCTTCTTACAAGGCAACCACGTCAAGACGCACCCACATCGAAACTCACTCTTTAGTTTGGATTAGTATCGCAGTCACTCAACTTATGGGCGATCTTTTCCTTATTTCCAAAAATTTTGTAAATCGTATGCTTTACTGCTATTTTCGGCCCCCACCACAAACCACACACCCTATTCATAAGGAAAACTTACTCTATTATTTTTTCTGGCTCCCCTATGACAAGGGGACTTCACCGACAAAGGGGTGGTTTTGCTTTCTTTACTTACTATTGTTTTTCCAACTATTTACAAAGTCGACATAATCAACATATCGTGCGTCGCCTTGGTCTTGACAGATGTTATATGGTTGCTCAGCAAGTCTTAAACCGTCATAATACTTTTCTTCGACGCCCTTAAAATCAGTAATAGGTCTAAATTCGCGATTGTCTTTAACATATTTCATATCTTTAATCTTATACATATTTGACAACCTACATGATGTCAAAATGCCATTTGCAAAATAGTTAAAATGGTATTTTGTTATTATATTTGCAAACTCAATTTCGCCATTAACATACTCTACATTGAGTATATTTACAAATTCACCTTTTTCATTAAAGGTTGTTTTTCCAACAAGTGATTTATTGACATAATCAAAACGACCCGTTTCTTTAACAAACATTCTATGA
>CALBHW010000012.1 GCA_937893125.1 uncultured Clostridia bacterium | reverse complement strand
ATTAACCACTTTTTTCGTAAAATTTTAACTTTTTTTATAAAAAATAGCCCCATTTATCCACATAAATAGGGTGGCATAAAACAAAAAACCTTGTACAAATTGAGTACAAGGTCATTTTTTATTTTTCCATTTCATTTAACTCGCTTTTTGAGCGGATGTCGTTAATTGTATCTTCCACACTTTTAACAATCTTAAATTGGCTTTCTTTTTCGCCACTATTTTTAGCAATTTGGCTTGCAATCTTCTTTGCTTTCAATTTCACATCATCTTTTGCGGTGTCCATAAGATAAAACTGTTTAAGCGGATTATCTTTCAGTGCAGATACACTTTCAAGGTCGCCATATCCGTCTCCGACGGCAAAAACTCTATTTGGCTTAACCTTACGATTTTGTTCCGCTAGGTCATCAACAACAATCTCAATAGCCTTAGATTTGCTTGCTTCTGGATTGAAAATTTGCACACCAGCAGTGTTTATTGAATAGCCAAAGGGAATCGAATCCGCTTTTTCGCTATTTTTTACACCTTCAAGAGTCTTAACGACTTTTTTCATAATATTTTTTTGCGCTTCTTTATAAGCCTTTTTGCCTTCCTTTTTCAAAATTGCAAATTTTGGCATAGGAATTATTTGCAACATTCTAGCGCTTCCTTTCATATCTTCAAACAATTTTTCATCATTTGAAAAACTATATCCATTGCGAATTTTTGCAAGTTGCGATATTTTCATAATAGTAGTTTCTATTCCGCGCTTGTTTACATAATATTTCTTGTTGTCTGTCGATAGTGCAACCACCGCATCAGGCACATTTTCACGCAACGCCATAATGACGCTATTTATTGTTTCGCGATCTAGCGCTGTTTTCTTGATTGAAATGTGGTTTTTAGTGCCGAACATTTTGCCGAATTTGGTTACAAGAGAGCCATTATTAGATGAAATATATCCACTCTTTATTCCAGCGGACTTCGCTATTTTCACGCAAGTCTTATGTGGACAGTTACTGTTAATACACACAACTCCGCCAGCGTCAATAAATTTTTCAAGTGCTTCTCTATCAAACTTGTCAACAAGGTTAATTTTTTTGTTCTTCATAACAAGTGTATTGTCAATATCAACACTTAAAACTGGCGTGTCAACAAAAGTTTTTTCTTTCTTCCCAAAAATTTTCCCAAAAAATTTTTTAATTCTATGAAACATTACCCATTCTCCCCTTGATTTTATATCATTTTTATTATGGCACGAAACACACCACACATATTTATCATTATAAATATATCAAATTTTCTTATAAAAGTCAATACGCAGGATTTTACAGTTCACCCCTAACAGTCACGCCCCAACCCTAAAAACAGAACAAACAAATTAAAAATTTTTCTTAAAACCACCCAAAAGTAACAAGAAAACGAACTTGTTTCCTTTATATATTCGGCAAATAATTCTAGCGTGCATATTTCAACTATCAACCCATTACAAATTATCTAACTAAACAGACATTGTGATCGGTTTGCAATATAATTTTAAATAGTACGATATAAAACAAAAAACCTACCTCGTGCGGTAGGTTCAATGATGCGATGGCGCGTCACGGCTTCCCCTTCTCGTCTTGTTTCTCGCATACGCTCAAAACCTTTGACTCGCGGGGCTGTCGTTCCTTTTCCCCAAAAGTTTCGTAAAGGCTTCGCTTTACTGCTACTTTCGGGGTCCCCTAACTAAACGGACATTGCCATCGGTTTGAAAAATAGTTTTAATTAGTACAATATAAAACAAAAAACCTACCTCGTGCGGTAGGTTCAATGATGCGATGGCAATGTCCTAATTTCCCGGGTCGCTTCCAACCAAGTATCTTCGGCGATGAGAAGCTTAACTACTGTGTTCGGAATGATAACAGGTGGGTCCTTCTCTCTATCGTCACCATCACTGGTATTATACTGATTTCTCAGATATAATCAAGTATTTTTTCTCTTTTTATTAACAAATCTTTAACAATTTGTGGATAACCATGTGTTATTTTATAAAAAGAGGGGAAATAGCACCATCACAACTGCACATTTATTATAGAAAAAACGAAAGTAATATCAACTTTATCAAGATATTCTTGATCAAGCCCTCGACCTATTAGTATCAGTCAGCTACGTACATTACTGCACTTCCACCTCTGACCTATCAACCTTGTTGTCTACAAGGGGTCTTACTAACTTGTGTTATGGGATATCTAATCTTAAGGGGAGTTTCACGCTTAGATGCTTTCAGCGTTTATCTCGTCCGTACTTCGCTACCCAGCCATGCATCTGGCGATACAACTGGTGCACAATAGGTACGTCCACTCTGGTCCTCTCGTACTAGGAGCAGCTCCTTTCAAATATCCTACGCCCACGATGGATAGGGACCAAACTGTCTCACGACGTTTTGAACCCAGCTCATGTGCCACTTTAATCGGCGAACAGCCGAACCCTTGGGACCTACTACAGCCCCAGGATGTGACGAGCCGACATCGAGGTGCCAAACCCCTCCGTCGATGTGAACTCTTGGGAGGGATAAGCCTGTTATCCCCAAGGTAACTTTTATCCGATAAGCGACGGCAATTCCATACTCTACCGCCGGATCACTAAGCCCTACTTTCGTATCTGCTCCACTTGTAGGTGTCGCAGTTAAGCTCCCTTCTGCCTTTATACTCTATAAATGGTTTCCAACCATTCTGAGGGAACCTTTGGACGCCTCCGTTACTCTTTAGGAGGCGACCGCCCCAGTCAAACTGTCCATCAGGCACTGTCCTTTGCCCGGATCACGGGATCAAAGTTAGGACCTCAAAATTCAAAGGGTGGTATCCCAAGGTTGACTCCGCACAGGCTAACGCCCGTGTTTCAATGTCTCCCACCTATCCTGTACATTAAATTTCGAAATTCAATACCAAATTACAGTAAAGCTCTACGGGGTCTTTCCGTCCAGTCGCGGGTAATACGCATCTTCA
>CALBHW010000011.1 GCA_937893125.1 uncultured Clostridia bacterium | reverse complement strand
CTTAGGAGGGGGACGCTCTATCCAGCTGAGCTACGGAAACAAATACAATTTACTTTTTGATTTTAGCACAAACATTTTTAAAAATCAAATAGTATTTTGTATTTTTTTTCTCTTCTGCGTGAGATGAGGGTTGTTAGTCAAATTTTATGTAATTTTTCCTAAATATTATTTTCAGTATTGGTGCTAAACTTTTTGGCGCTTTTATACAAATTATTTTCATATCAAATTCCTTTTTTATCATTTTATGTTTTAACTTAAAAAAATGTGATTGGATTTTATCACTTTAAAGCCTAGCGCAAGGAAAAGCCATTAAGTAAAATAGGTTAATGATGTAAATAGAATAGACAAATGAGTTGCTGGTGTTTATGGGGGGATGAAAAGATTATACTTTTGCGTGACCTATTTTAATCTTTTTAAGAGATATTTTATTTGAGTAAAAAAAACATATATATACTAAAAATAAATTACCTAAAAATAGTTGCAATATATTAAAAAATACGCTATACTATGACTCGTAGTGTTAGAGTTGTCAGTATTGTCGGAAATTGAGATAGGGGTTTTACTTGTTAAATCAAAATCCGACTTAAAAAAATAAGCACAACTATAAGAGCAATAAAATGCTTGTTTCTAAAAGTAATAAGCTTTTTATGTCTTGTATTCTAACCAATTTTATAAAAGGAATAACTATGTTTGTTAAAACTTCAAATGCTTATGGGGATATAACAATTGACAATAATGCCATCGCTGTTGTCGCGGGCTATAACGCTCTCGATTGCTATGGTGTTGTTGATTTGGTGTCGAGAAGCACCAAGGAGAGTTTTAATGAACTTATGGGAGCGAGATCCTTCGCGCGCGGTGTCAAGATTACAAGCCTTGACAATCACATTACCGTTGACCTAAATGTCATACTGAAATATGGCGTGTCAATAACTGCTGTTGCAGACAGTGTAAAATCGACCGTTAAGTACAGTGTGGAAAAGTTTACGGGAATGATTGTTGACGCAGTAAACATCAAGGTCATCGGCGTAAGGGTCTAGTTTTTTTATTAGATTATTGATTTGATTTTTATGACCTTTGTGTCAAGCAAGGTCTTTTATATATCTCGGAGGGAGAAAATTGCAAAAAACGATTAACGGAGCGACTTTTAGGAAAATGATAGTTTCCGCATCAAGTTTGCTCGACGAAAATAGAAAATATGTTGACTCATTAAATGTCTTTCCAGTGCCAGACGGGGATACTGGCACAAATATGAACTTGACATTCAAGTCCGCTACAAAAGAAGTGAACGATTGCCCAAACAACAACCTTGATAGTTTGTCGGAAGCAATAACGAAAGGCGCACTTCGTGGCGCAAGGGGAAATTCGGGTGTTATATTGTCGCAAATTTTGAAGGGAATGGCGAAAATAATTAGACAACACGCTGAGCTTAAAACAAAAGACTTCGCTCTTGCGATGAAGGAAGGAAGCGACATTGCTTATAAAGCGGTTACGAAACCAAAAGAAGGGACAATTTTAACTGTTATTCGCGTGATGAGTGAATATGCACTTTCGTCTTGCAAGAAAAATCACGACTTTGAAAATTTCTTAAAGGATGTTCTCGACAAAGGTGAAGAAGTCCTTATGCAAACGCCAGAACTCTTGCCAGTCCTTAAAAAGGCGGGCGTCGTAGACGCTGGTGGGCGTGGACTACTTATAATTTTCTCAGGCTTTTATAAGGCGCTTACTGATGAAGATGTGTCAAATAGCGATTTCCTTGACCCAACAACCGATTTTTCAAGCGATAAGGACGGAAATTCAAATAAGCCAGTTGACTTGGCAGAAATAAAATATGCTTACTCGACCGAATATATAATTATTAACCTTTTTAAAAAGACGACTCAAAGCGACATTGATAAACTTCGTGAGAGGCTTGTTGAAATAGGAGAGTCCGTTATTTGTGTTGGTGACTTGTCACTTGTGAAAGTCCACGTTTTGACAAATGAACCAAATAAAGCACTCGGTTTTGGTCTTGAACTTGGCGATATAACAAATATCAAAATTGAAAATATGCTCGAACAAAACAGGCTCCTTAAAACCCAAAATGAAGAACCAGCAAAACCTATGGGTATTGTGTCTGTCTCAGCGGGTGAGGGATTTGAGCTCCTTTTTAAAGACCTTATGGTTGATTATGTAATTAAGGGCGGACAAACAATGAACCCAAGCGCAAACGATATCGCGGAGGCGGTCGATAAAGTCAACGCTGAAACTGTTTTTGTCCTTCCAAACAACAAAAATATTGTCCTTGCTGCCGAACAAGCGAAGGATTTGACAAAGAGAAATATCGTTGTTATTCCTACAAAATCTGTTCCAGAGGGAATTTCAGCGTGCTTGTCATTTAATTCTGATAGCTCAGTCCAAGAAAACACGGAAGTTATGAACGAGTCAATGAAAAATGTTAAAACTGGTAGTGTAACTTATGCCGTAAGAGATACGCATGTTGACGGATTTGATTTGAATGTCGGCGAAATTATCGGACTTGATAATAACTCAATCTTGGCAAAGGGTAAAGAAATCCCAGAAACCGTTGAAGGTTTGGTCGGAAAACTTATTGATGACAACACCGTCAATGTCACACTTTTCTTTGGACAAGAAGTTAGTGAGCAAGACGCGATGGCTTTACAAGATAAGTTGAAAACGATTTTCCCTCAATGCGAATTTAACGCTGTAAGTGGCGGACAACCAGTATATTATTACATTTTATCGGTTGAATAACTATAAAAAAGGTAAAAAAATTTAAAAATTTGTGATTTACAGGTCAAAAACAATAAAAATACTTAATAATAGATAAAAATCGGGATTAAACCCGATTTTTGTGTGTGTAAGGGTTAGAAAAATGTGAAGTATTTTAAATAAATTAGAATTTTATTAAAAAAACAAAAATAGCAAATTTTTGCTAAAATTAAAGTTTTTTTATCAAAAAAGTAACTTTTTTTAGTGAAATTTGTGCAAAAAACATATAATTTTAGTATTTTTAAAAAAATTAAAGGAAAAACGACTTTTATGTCGTATATATTAAGTAGTTAGTTTTATATTATCGGAAGTTTTGTCGGGGAGCTTGCTCACCAGCAAAACTGATGGTTATGGTTATTCAAATTGGAAGTGCAAAGCATTGCTTTGCGAGTGCGTTAGCACAAATTTTGAACTTGTTTCAAAATTTACTTCCTATAGTTTACATTTAGAACTAATATTTATATAAACCTTTCAAAATAAGGATTTTTGGTTTGTGAAATTTATTTACAAAGTGTAAGCCACATTAGCCTGAGTAAAGGAAAGTGAAGCTTAGATATAATTGTGTATATTGTAAATTAAAAATGTTAATTGTGAAACAGGTTTTGAAATTAAGAATAAATGTTTTAAAATTGTTACTTGAATTTGAAAAAGTCGTTTAACAAAAGCGGGAGAAGAAGAGTGAGTCGAGGTTTTCCACCAGAATTTATTGAAAAAGTAAAATCTCAAAATGATATTGTTTCTGTCTTGTCAAGATTTCTTAGACTTGAAAAAAAAGGAAAAGACTATTGGGCGTGTTGTCCTTTTCACTCGGAAAAAACGCCGTCTTTTGCTATAAGCGAAATGGAGCAATTTTATCATTGCTACGGCTGTGGTGAATCGGGTGATGTGATAAAATTTGTTCAAAAATATGAAAATATGACCTTTGTCGAAGCCATTAAAAAATTGGCTCAAGACGCAAATATTCCACTTCCTGAGTTTGCTGATAATACCCAGGAACTTGAAAATCTGCGAAAAAAAGAAAAAGTTTTGCAAGCGCTAAGATATGCCAAGGAATATTATTGTGACTGCCTGTCAAAGAATAATGGAGTTGCTAAAAATTATGTTATAAAGCGCGGGTTTACCGCCGAAATAGTCAAGTATTTTGGCATTGGATATTCAAAAGATTGGCAGGGACTTATAGATTTTTTGCATTCAAAAGGCGTAAGCGACGAGACAATGGTTTTAGCGGGGCTAATTGATAAATCTCAAAATTCGGGGAACTACTATGATGTTTTTGCAACCCGTTTAACTTTTCCGATTTTTAACCAATTAGGTGACTGCATTGGTTTTACCGCAAGGACGCTTGAAGCTAATCCTGAGTTCGCAAAATATAGAAATTCTACTCAAACAATCGTTTTTGATAAAAGTAGAACCGTCTACAACATACATACTGTTAGGGAACTCAAAAAAGTACAAAATCTTGATTATGTCATCATTTGTGAAGGCACAGTCGATGTTATTGCAATGTATAAGTCTGGATTCAAAAATACAGTTGCGTGTATGGGGACGGCAATAACTCCACTCCACGGGACGGCAATCAAAAGGCTTGTCAATAAAGTTGTTTTGTGCCTTGACGGCGACAGCGCTGGGCAAAAAGCGATGTATAAAGCGATAGATGTTTTGTCTAGTGCGGGGCTTGAAGTTAGGGTTGTTACTTTAAGGGAAAAACTTGACCCAGATGAATTCCTTAAAAAATATGGCGCAGAAGAGTTAAAAAAGTGTATTGACGGCGCAATTGATGGGATTGAGTATAAAATTTGTTCGCTTGAAAAACAATATAATTTGAAGGACAACTTTGAAAAAAATAAGTTTGTGGAAGCGTGCTTCGAAATTTTGCGTGGACTTAACACCAATGCGGAACGAGAAATTTACCTTAAAATTTTGTCTGAAAAATCAAATATTTCGCAAGACATTTTAAGACGAGATATGGTCGGCGCAAATTTAGCCAGCCAAGAACCTGTTCCAAATTTAAACGACGGGGATAGAATAATGGGAAGCGAGCGGGCAAGTAGATTTGTTCTCGCGAGTATCGTAAAAAAAGAGCCTTACGCAATTAAGGCGCTTGAAAAAAACTTAAAATTTAAAAATTCGACCTATCAAAATTTATTTGATTTTTTGAAAAAGTGTCAGCAAGAAGGCAAAGTAATAACTGTAAGTTCGTTGTTTGACTATTTTGATATTGAACACAATAGTGATTTGAGTGCGATTGTTGGGTTTAATTTTGACGAAATTGGAGATAAAAAGGAAGAGTATTATGAGAAATGCATTCAAAATATTGACACCGTCGACTTAAAAGCGCGTCAACAACAACTTTTGGCTGATTATAAAAGTGAAAAAGATTTAACAAGGCGACGCGAAATCGCAAAAGAACTTAACCAAGTCGCAAAAGAGATAAAAAATGGAGAAAAATATAATGATTGATGAAAAATTCCAACCCGAGATTACAAAATTATTTGAAATTGCAAAAAACAAGGGCAATGTTTTAAGCGAAGAAGAAATAATTTTAAGATTGCTCAAATACGACGCTTCGGCAAAAGATATTGAAGAAGTCGCAGAATATTTCACACAAAATGGCATTAAAGTTAACAAAACGGTCGATGTCTATGAAGAAATAGAAGATTTGAACGAAATTGCAAGCCAAGTTAGCGTTGATGATCCTGTTAAAATGTATTTAAAAGACATTGGTAAAGTTCCGCTTCTTACAAGTGAAGAAGAAGTTGAATATGCAAAGCGTATGAGCGAAGGCGATGTCGTTGCTAGAAAAAAATTAAGCGAAGCAAACCTTCGTCTTGTTGTCAGCATTGCAAAAAAATATTGTGGCAGGACAAGTATGCAATTTCTTGACCTTATTCAAGAAGGAAATCTTGGACTTTTAAAAGCGGTTGAAAAGTTCGACTATACAAAAGGCTTTAGATTTTCAACTTATGCCACTTGGTGGATTAGACAATCAATCACTCGTGCAATTGCCGACCAAGCAAGGACAATTCGTATTCCTGTCCATATGGTAGAAACAATAAATAAACTTATCCGTGTTTCGCGTCAACTTATGCAAACCTTGGGGCGTGACCCAACAGCGCAAGAAATTGCCGAAAAAATGGGGATAAGCGAGCAACGCGTCTGTGAAATTCAAAAAATAGCGCAAGACCCAATCTCTCTAGAAAATCCAGTCGGCGAAGAAGAAGATAGTAAAATCGGTGACTTTGTAGAGGATGAAAGTATTAAGTCTCCCGTCGAAAACGCAGCCCAAATGATTTTAAAAGAACAACTTATGCTTGCAATAGACACATTGACACCAAGAGAACAAAAAGTTATTAGACTTCGTTATGGACTTGACGACGCACATCCAAGAACGCTTGAAGAAGTGGGCAAGGAATTTGCTGTTACAAGAGAAAGAATAAGACAAATCGAAGCAAAAGCACTTAGAAAACTTCGTCACCCAAATAGATGCAAAAAATTAGAAGGTTATTGTGATTAAGTCAAATAGAATTGATAAAATTTGTAGCTTAGTTAAAGCAAAAACGGTCGCAGAAATTGGTTGCGACCATGCATACATACTTAGAAATTTGCTTGAAACTAAACCGATTGATTGTGCTTTTGCCAGTGATATAAGTGAGTTGTGCCTAAATAAAGCAAGACATAATTTGAGCGGTTTTCTTCATAAAATTTACTTCTTTGTTGGTGACGGTTTAGACCCATTAGACGATATTTTAGGTCAAAAAGTGGCGAATTCTGTGCCAGTTGACATAATTATTGCGGGGATGGGCGGAAAGGAAATTATAAAAATTTTAAATAACGCGGGCAAGCTTTTTAGCCCAAATGTTGCCTTTATTTTACAACCACAAAAGAACTCTGATATGGTAAGAAAGTATCTTGTTGCACACTGTTTTAAAATCACACAAGATATTGTTGCAAAAGATGGCAAAATGTTTTATAATATCATTAGGTGTAAGGTAAATTTTAAACAAAATACGCTTACAGACGAGCAAATTATGTTCGGTCTTGGGACGATAAAGGACGAAGATTATTTTGAGTATTTGGCTTATGAAAGAAAAAAATGCGAACGCATTTTAGCAAAAAAAGATGTTGAGCGAGTAAAAAACAAGTTGGATTTGCTTGAAAGGCTAGACAAGGAGAATAAAAATGTTTGAGACAATTTTAGAATATCAAAGTTTGGATATGCAACTTTTAAAATTAAAAAGAGACTTTGAAAACTGTAAAGAAAAGGAAAATTTGACTAAATACGCAACCTTGATTAAGGAAAATCAAGCGAAGCTTACAACCGTTGACGCGGAGTCAAAAAAGGCGATTGACAATTTTGAAAAATATAAATCCTTGTATGCAAAACTACTAAAAGCCTACGAAGATTTAAGAGCAAAAATCGACGAAATGGGTAAGGATGAAAAGGAAAAAGCAATTGCGGAATGTGACAACATAGTGAGTCAGTTGTCGGTTTTGGAACGCAATTTATCAACGCAAGTTGAGACTTCAAACAACCTTATAAAATCATTTGAAAATTGCAAGAACAACATTGTTTCATATAAAAAACTTTACGTCGCATCAAAAGAAAAATGGGCTGAAATTGAAAAAAAGTTTATTCCGCAAGAAAATGAGTTAAGACAAAAAATGCTTGATGTGGAGAAAAAATGTGACGCAAGACTTTTAACTAAATATAAACAACTTCGACAAGATAAAATTTTTCCAGTGGTTGTTAAACTTAATCACTCGTCCTGTGGCGGGTGTAGTATGGAGTTTTCCAGCGCGCAAATGGGGGCTTTGAAAGAAAAAGGCTACCTTGAATGCGAACATTGCAGAAGGGTAAATTATGTGTAATTAAAGTTGGGCTGGACCCAACTTTTTTAATGACCACATAAAAAGAGAAAATTTTTGTAGAATTTTGTAATATTTTGAAGGTTTTTGACAAAATTTCGAGTTTTTAATAACAATTTTAATAAAATAAAGCAATTTATAGTAAAAAAAAGGAAAAAATTTGAAAAAATTTATTTGATTTATGTAAAAAGTTGTTTGAGATTATTAAAAAAACTGGTAAAATATTCTTTCGTGATTTGCGAAAATTTGCTTTGACATATTTAAGGTAAAATCAAACACGAAATTTAGGACTTAAAAATCTTTAAAAGTTAAAATAAGGAAAAATTAAAAGGAGATTTATGCAATTTACGCAAATATTTGCTTTTCTTTGCATAAAAATAGGGTATGCAACCAAAAACATTTGATAAGAGCGATTTCGAACATTATTATTTTACACAAGGTGTTAATTTGGCTAACATTACTTTTTCCGATGTCAAAAAAGGGATTAAATATCTTTTGATGTGTTTTGAAATGGAACTAAAAAAAGGTGTTATTCGCGATGACACCTTGGAACAAATTGCTGTTGCTTATTCTAACGCTTTCAATTTCGAAACATCAAACTTGTTCTTTTATTTGGCACTTAATTATGTTAATAAACCAAGTTATTTGGTACATATCGCAAGAAATTATCTTCTTACTAATAAAATTGAACAAGGAGCAAAACTATTAAAAGAAGTTTTAAAAAATCCGAATGTTACAAGTTATACATTGGATTTTGCTAAAAATACTTTTGATAAATTAAAAACCTTTCCAGATGAATTTTATAAGATGTACGAAGAAGGAAAGGAAGAATATGAACCAAATTTTGAAGAAAAAGTTGATTTGGCTCGTAATTATATGACAATGGGGGATTTCGATTCGGCTATACAAACTTATAAAAATTTAAACTCATTGGGACGTGATAGCGTTAGGTCAGAACTGACTCTAGCATACTTTTTTTCGGGCGACTTAGAAAAAGCGGAGAAACTTATCGAAGATTATGGCAGAGATTGCCCAACGGATTTAAGCAATCTTCTTTTAATTTATCACGCTAGCAACAATAAAATGAAATACAATGACACGAAGAAACGACTTTTAGACCTAAATATTGAAAATGAGAAAGAAAAATTCAATATTGGTCTTGCTTTCGCTCAAACTGGGGAACCTAAACTTGCGGTGTCATTTATGGAGGATTTTGTTTCGGAAGGGTTTGAAGAAGTTGAAGTCAATTTCTATTTTGCACTTGCGTGTATTAACGCAAAACAATATGATAAAGCAAAGAACCAACTCATATCTCTTCGCGATTATGATTTTTTTAATAGATATATGTATGACTATTATCTTAAATTATGTGACGAAGAGCGAAACGAGCAAGTGGAATATGTTTTTAATATCCCGATGAAAGAATTTGTGAAATTGAAGGGAAAGCTTAGTGATTTGTTGCTTCTAGATAGCAAAAAACTTGAAAACTTCTTTCACGACAATTTCAATTTATTCCTTTATGTCGCAAAGTTGCAAGAAGTCGAAAGTGCACAACTTTTACTCTATAAACTTGCCAAAATTGATAGTGCATATGCGAGTTTGTTATTTAACTTTATTTTTGTAACCGATTTTTTGCCTATTGAAGTAAAGAAAAATCTTGTTTTACTAAGAAGTGATGTAGGCAAAAGGAAATTCAAGGGAATTACAATAAGTAAAAATCCACTTTTGAGCCTTGATGGGAAAAAAGTATCAACATTTGAAAATAATTTTGATGATTTGGAAGATAATAAAGTCGTACAATTTGCAAAAAACGATAATTTAAAGGCAAATAGGTGTATTAGCGATAAAAAAGAGCAGAAGAACAATAAAAATGAGAATAATATAAAAAAGAAATTAGAAAATATTACTAGCGTTGGTTTTGTGAAAGACGACGAGTATTATAGGTTTTATTTGCCTAATATGGAGAAACTCTTTAAAGCAAATCCTCTTGTGCATGACGCAACGCTTTTTGCATTTGGATATATTATCGACCATGTTCAAGCGGGCGACTATGATATTGCGCAAATTGTTGAACCGCTTGCAAATGTTGTAGTTGGCGAAGAATACGAGAAGTTGGAAGTTGCGACCTATATAGCATGGAAGTTCTTTAATGATAAGAGAAGGTCGCTTGGAAAAATAATTAAGTACTTTAATGTTGACCCAAAATCATTTTATGCGTTACTTGACAAATTTGGTCTAGAGTTAGAGTAGGGCTATTTTGTTTTATGAGTAATATTTAGAAAAAGTACTTAAAGAGCCTTTTTACCTTTAAAAATGACAAATATTGTGCCAAATTTTAGATTACAAATTATTTATAAGGCAATTTCTTTAATCTATTTTTTCTGTCATTTTGCAATGTTTAAAAATGTAATTTTTTTGTCATTTTTACCAAAAATATTTATATTAAAAATAACTATTGAAATTTGTTTTTCTTTTTGCTATAATACTTGTATAAAAAATTTTGGAGGGTGTTATGTTAGTTTTAATGGGTCGTACAATATGGCAATTTTTTTCAGAAAGTGTGGTTGTTATCATCGGGCTTGCGCTTATCGCCCTTGGTGTCGCAATTGGCTTTTTGTCAAGACGCATAACGAGAGCGGTTAGACACAATAACAATGTTGAGAGTAATGACAAGTTGTTTTTAACCTTGAAAATTGTTGGAATGGCGCTTGTTATTGCTGGATTTATTTGCGTTGCTGTAGAACTTATTATTTATTTCGCGACAAGAACAGGTGTGTAATAATCACAAATTGAATATATTTAGATACAAGTAAAAAATCTCCTTTTTTGGAGATTTTTTTCGCTTAAAATTAAGGAATGATAGAAACCTATTTTAAAATAGTTTTTAACCTTTTGAATAAGTTTTAATAATTTTATTTGTTTTTATTAAAATTAAAATCGTTTGACATAATAGGACAACAAAGTTTTATATTAAATAGTTAGAAATGCTTATATTTCTATTTCTATATATTAAAAACTATATAAATAAATTTCAATTTTATTTTAGGTTATCATTTTTTGTTTCCAAAATATCCGCCGACGACTTCCTTTACTTCACGAATTGAAACAAAGGCTTTTGGGTCATATTGGTCGACAAGACTTTTAATTTCATTGATTGACTTGTTGTCTGTTTCTATTTTAACCATATATGTTTCTTCGCCACTATTGCTTCCGCGTGCGTTCAAAATTGTTTGTCCGTATCCTTTTTCTTTAAAAATTTCGATTAGTTGCTCGTTTTTACTCGACAAAATAATTTGAACATCAAGTTTTGTTTTGACAAAAATGGTCGACAATTTGCATCCAAGAAATGTTCCAATAGCAAAACCAAGAGAATAGAAGAGCGCAATTGTGAGCGTGTCAAGAGTGCCAGTTGTTACGTAATCAAGCGCCGCTTTAACCACATTGAACCACAAAAACACTTCAAAAAAACCAACCGTGGCAGCAATAAAAGGCTTGCCTTTAACAGTACAAACCGTTCTAAATCCGCACAGAGTCATTTCTATTGAACGCCCAACGACAATAATGATGCAAACCGCCCAAAGGGGTAATTGAATTCCGAAAAACATTTTAATCCTACCTATTACATCTTCTATTGTAAGAAAAGCAGGAAAATTGTCAAATTAAATTACATATATGTGTTATTTTACAAAAGATTTTTTTCTTTATTTACAAGCATAACCTTGTAATAATCACTTTAATCGCTTTTTTTGTGATTCCGTTAATAATCTGTGAATTTTGCTAAGGGGTATTTTTTTTATTTAAAAAAGTCGAATTATCTGAAAACTCCTAAAATTTTTTGGTTAAATTCGACAAAAAATGACGATATAAAACAGTATATTTAAAAATTGTCAAAAATTCGTTTTTGTAAATATTTTTTGACGCGTTTTTGCTTGATATTTTTATTAAATTTAATGTAAAATATACATAGTAAGTAAATTTTGGAACAAGAGCAAAATTTTTGCTAACGCGCCTGCAAAGTACTTGCTTTGTGCTTTCAAAAAATGCATGTAATTTTAACTAAAAAATAAAAGGAGTGCCGAAAATGCGTAACGAAATAGTAGATGAAATTGTTAGAGCCGAGAGAATCGCTGGCACTCTTTTATTGACTGCAAAACAAAACGCGACTGCTAATCTTCAAAAAACAAATTCGTCCATTTTAGACGCGCAAAAAAAGGCAGTTGTAAATAATAAAAAATTGTATAAGGAACTTCTTTTAGAGCAAGAAAAACAGGCAAAAGAAGAATATGATTTGTCAATTCAAAGTTGTAAAAACAAGTGTGAAGAATTAAAACAGAATTGCGTAGAAAATGTTATGAAAGTAGCACAAATTTTGGCTGACGAGGTGAAAAAGTGATCGTAAAAATGGCAAAACTTAATCTCGTCGGTTTAAAATCGGAACGGCAACAACTTTTAACAACACTTTTTGATTCCGGCGAAGTTGAGCTCACTCAAACGGAAGATTTTGATGATACGGGAACTTTTTTTGATGAGCAAACTTATGACGAAATAAAATCAATCAAATCTCGCGTGGACCATGCAATTGAAACGATTGAAAAGTGTGTCGAAAACAGGTCAAAATATAAGCCAAGTATTATTGAAATTGACAAAGAAGAGTTTAAAAGAACGCAAGGCAAGGATGCCGAAAAAATCATAAATAATGTTATTGATATAAAGTCAAAACAAGACGAAATTGTTAGGCAAATTTCGCAACTCGACGCAAAAATAACGGCTTTTTCGCCCTATATTGCACTTGAAGAGAGATTTTCAAGTTTTGTGGGGACAAAAACAACTGATATTTTTTTGGGACTTCTTGACGTGTCAAAATTTGATGATTTTACCATCTTTTTAAAAGATTATCCACTTACGGTTTTTGACAACACTGAAAATATCATAAAAGTTTATTCGCATAAATCTCAGTCGCAAGTTGTTTTTGCAAAATTATTGGAACTAGGTGCAACGCGTTGCACGTTTGACAATAAAGATACTGCCAAAAACATCATTTTGCAGTGTGAGAACACGAAAACAAAGTTGCAAAGTCAGTTTAGAAAACTGGATGACGAGATTTTCTCTTTAAAAGATAATATTAAAGGTTTGAAAATTTATTACGACTTTTTACAGTTTAAAGAGCAAAAACTTGATGCGGATAACAACTTTAAAATGACCGAGAATGTCTACTTTTTAACTGCTTTTTTAAAGGATGAATCAAAAGAAAAGCTTAAACATATGCTAGATGAAAGTGGACTTAACATTGAGTACAACTTTTCTAAAATCTCCAAAAAAGACAACCCGCCAATTGTTCTCAAAAACAACCCTATTGTTAAACCTTTTGAGTCGATTACGAACACATATTCACCACCGAATTACTACGAACTTGACCCAAACGGCTTCATAATGTTCTTCTTTTCCATATTTTTTGGCTTTATTACCGCCGACATCGGCTATGGACTTATACTTTTTATCGGATGTGGTTTGTGGTACATTTTAGGAAAAAAGAAAAATCAACTTATGGGCGTCTTGTCAATTTGCGGGGTAACATCAATAATTTTTGGCGTACTGTTCGGCTCGTTTTTTGGGGTGGACCACACTAGACTTTCAATTGTTCCGCAAGCGGTTTTACCAAATCCAGTCACAAATGTCACGACAATGCTTATTGCTTGTTTGGGGGCGGGAATTGTGCAAATTATGGCGTCACTTTTTCTAAAAGGCGTGCTTCTTTTAAAAAGAAAACAACCATTATCCGCTTTTGTTTCTGGATTTTTGTGGGAAGGTTTTTTTGCAGGTCTCATACTTTTAGCGTTGGATATGCTGGGAGTGGTGCAGGGAACATTCAAAATCGGGCTAATTATTGCTGTTGTTTTTTTGGCAATATGCTCGCTTGGACAAGTTTTTGTTAACAAAGGCATTGAACGATTTACAAAATGTTTTAGTTCTGTTTATGGACTAATAAACATTTTGTCAGATACGCTAAGTTATGCTCGTCTTTTTGGGTTAATGCTATCAGGCGCAATTATTTCAAGTATTGTCGACGACCTAGCTTTTCCTTTTTTTAACGGAATTTTCTCGTCCATTGTTGGCGTAATAATCTTACTTTTTGGTCATTCTTTTAATCTATTTATGGGTGCGCTTGGAGCGTATATTCACGTGTCAAGGTTGCAGTATATTGAGTTTTTCTCTAGATTCTATGAAGGTGAAGGGGAATTATTTAAACCCTTTGGAAGAGATTATAGATTTATCAATTTGACTTAGAAAAAGCGGTTTTTAAGTTAAAATGATTTTTTGACAAATAATAACAAAAATAAGTAAAAAAATGAAGTCAAAAAATCCAATTTTTGAACTAAAAAACAACTAAAAAACAACTAAAAAACAACTAAAAAACAACTAAAAAAC
>CALBHW010000010.1 GCA_937893125.1 uncultured Clostridia bacterium | reverse complement strand
TATATCCCCCACGCGCCACCAGTGTTAAGCTCGCCTGCGTCACGACAAGATATAATGTGTGGAATAAAAGTTTGCTCTTTTCCAAAAAAAACACTTTTTGTGATAAGGTCAAACGCAATCACAAGAGCTACTATAAATAACTTGACCAAATAATTTTTTTTCATCTTCGCTCCCTACGATTTTGATTGAGTCATAATATTTATACCCTCTGGAACCATAAGGAAAAGATCTCCTTGAAGCCTTTTTATGCTCCCTTTTAGAGCGTAAACAGCTCCCGAAATAAACTGCAAAATCTTATCCGCATCGCTTGGTTTAAGTTTTGCAAGATTAACTATACACGCTTCTCTTCTTCTTAAACATTCAACAAGAAGTTTAATATCATTATTGTCTTTTGGTGCATAAATAACTAGATTTTTCCCGCCAAGCCCATTCGGCAAATTAGAGAATTGAGATGAAATTTCACCTACATTTTTAAACTCTTGCGTCGAAAAAGATTCAGCAAGTCCATTATCAAAATTGCTATACTTTTGCGTTGTTTCGGCGGATTCTTTCTCTTTTTCTTCGCCTTTAAATCCCATTCCTTTCATAACCCAATTAAAAAATCCCATTTATAATCTCCAAATTGTGCTTTTTGAACGCTTATTTGCTAGACAAAACAATTTTAACATAAAAAAATTTTATTGCAAAGCAATAAAGTACCTTTTGTATAAAAAATGGTCTATTTTTTGATTATTTTTGTAAAAAAAAATTAAAAAACGTTTTACAACCATTTTTTTGCGTTGTTCTAACTACGCTTCTAATTTTTACATACAAAGATTTTAATAAAAAACGCCATTTTGTTTTTTATATAGTTCAATGAAAACAATCTTTCTTTTCTATATAAAAAAAATAACATAAGTAATTTATCCAAAAAAAAGTTTGCATAGTACCCATAAAGGCACTTTTTAGGGGGTAAAATGCCCTAATTTCGTGCCAGTACTATGCAAAATCAATTATATATGTATTTTTGCGTCTTAGATTTCTAGTCTAGTTTATTTCTTTTCCTTGCCTATAAACTCCCTAAGTAAACTATCCTTTGGAACAAGTTTTTCGTCAACAGTATAGCAATAGTCGAAAATTGTCAAAAATTTAGCAATTGTCTTATCTTTTTCAAATTTTTTAATCTTGTCTGCGACCACATCTTTATAAAGCAAAAGTTCATAGGAATGGAGCGTATCAATAACAACATCGGCATATGGTTTAAAAGGTTTTATATTTTTATCTTCCCCTTTGCACACTTCTTTCCACATTTCTATACTTTCCAAATATGGCACTTTTCTATCTCTTTCGTCTCTAATCATTCGACGCAAAAGTCGAATTTCCTTTGAAGATAACACATCATAGTCTCTAATTATTATTTTTGAGTCACAGTCAAGATAAATTTTGAAAATTCTATCATTGTTTAGCCCTTCGACAATTTTAGGGTTGTGCGCATGGATGCCTTCCATAATGATTATTTCATTTCCATTTAACTTGCAATCAACCCATTCTTTTTTGCGTGTATGCGTGCAAAAATCAAATTCTGGAGTTTTAGTTTCATTATTTTCCAAAATTTCACCAAGACATTTTCTTATTGTGTCGACATCAAGAGCACAAATATCTTCGATGTTTGGTTCGCCGTCTTCTCTGAGTGGAAGTTTATATAGGTCCATAAAGAAATTGTCCATATTAAGCACATGCGATTCCACTCCAAGATTTAAAAGTGCCTGTTGAAGTCTAAAACTGGATGTTGTTTTTCCTGCAGACGATGGCCCGCTAATCAGAACAATTTTAATCCCTTTTTTAACAATTTTTTCCGCCGTTTGTTGCAAACTTTTAACATATTCAGATTCAGCAAGTGAAATAAGTTTGACTACATTTTCTTTAGCTAGGTCGTTAATTTCATCAATATTAAGTTCTTTCATCAAAATCTGCCTTTTATTATAGAGTTAAAACGAGTTTTTTGGCAATATTTGAGACTGTATCACAATCACCCTTTTTGCAAGCCACGATAAGAGACAAAATGTCTTCGTCAACTATTTCATTTTCGTCAACCGATGCTCTTTTAACGATTGAGCAAAAATCTTTTACACTACCCGGCACAGTCATAAGATTTATAAGCACAAAATCATCCGTTGCAAAGAAGTTTTTAAAATAATAAGTCCACTTGTCAGACGAAATTTGCGACAAAATAATTTCAGCGTATTCTTTTGCTTCGCCATTTACCCCGTTGTTATTCCCAATATATGTTAAAATGCTTGGAGTTATAACACTTCTTAGGAAAAATTTTGGATAACTTTTTATTTCGCTTAACTTAATTAGCCCCAGGACCTCGTCCTTTTGATTACCTAAACTATAGTGACTGGAAAGGATGTCTTGACAATCCTTTAAAATATTTGTTACGACCGAAAAGTCGGTCGAAAAATCATTTATCTTAATATTCTCTAAAATAAAGGCAAACGCTTTCCCGACCGATGAGTCAGTCGGAAAACTTTTGACATAATACGCAAAGAATTTTCTATCATTTAGGCTTGCGCTTTCCCACAAATCCGCCACCAA
>CALBHW010000009.1 GCA_937893125.1 uncultured Clostridia bacterium | reverse complement strand
CGAGGTTCCGCTTTCTTTGTTCATAAAGCCATTCGCTCTAAGTTAATTTACAACAAAATATGATATTGCAAAATTGAATATCCATCAATTTTACAAGAATTCAAATATTCCATAAAACTTCCAATAATAAATTAGTGCTAAAACTTTTTAAAAAAACTTAAAAAGTATTTGCAAAAAAGGGAAGATGTGGTATAATACAAAAGTCAATTAAATATGGTCTTATGGCTCAGTTGGTTAGAGCGCTTCGTTCACATCGAAGAGGTCATAGGTTCGAGTCCTATTAAGACCACCAAAAAGAACCTTTTATTTTGAGTAGTTAGAGTTCCTCTCAATAAAAGGTTTTTATTTTAGCTGTTACAAAATAGACAAAAGGAAAATTTCAATAGCCATTACGACCAGAATTACACCGCCAATAATTTCAGCTTTATTTTTGCTACTTTTGCCAAAGCGTTTTCCGATGAGAGCGCCAACTATAGAAAGAATAAAGTTCGTAACAGCAATCATCACGGCTGAAACAAAAAGCATCATATAGGAATATTCCGCAAAAGTTAATCCTATTGACAGGCTATCAATTGAAGTTACAAATGACAAGCACAAAATTTGCCAAAAAGACAAGTTAACGGGACGGACTTTTTCTTTGTTTAATATTCCACTAATTATCATTCTTACTCCAAAAAAAAGTAAAAAGACAAGAACCATATATGGAATAAATCTTTTAATATATTCGACAACCGCAAATCCTAAAAAAAATCCGATTATTGGCATAACCGCTTGAAAGAAAGCAAAACTAAGTGCCATAAGGCAAAGTTTGCTTATTTTAACGCTACAACCTAGATTTATTCCGCTTGAAAGAGATATAATACACGCATCCATTGCAAGTCCAATGGACAACAAAAATGTTTTTAAAAAATAAATGTAATCCATAATATTTAAGTGGAGCGTAAGACTTCACTACTTCAAAATATGAAAAAAAGTAAAATATGTTTAAAATGGTTTTAAAATTTTTATTTTTATGCTAAAATAACGGAAATTGGAGTGAAAATGACAGATATAGAAATAGCAAATAGTAAAGAAAATGAGAAAATTGAACAAATTGCAAAAAAACTAGGACTGAATAGGGATAATATTGAATTATACGGCGACTATAAAGCAAAAATAAAATCGCTAGGCAACTCTCGCGAAACTAAGGAGAAGTTGATCTTAGTTACAGCAATCAACCCTACATCGGCAGGAGAAGGCAAGACCACCGTTTCAATTGGGCTCGCGGATTCTTTGGCATCTTTAAATAAAAGTGTTTGTTTGTCACTTAGAGAGCCTTCCTTAGGGCCTGTTTTTGGTCTCAAAGGTGGCGCCACGGGTGGCGGATATGCACAAGTTGTTCCGATGGAAGATATAAACTTGCATTTTACAGGCGATTTTCACGCTATCACAAGTGCGAATAACTTGCTTTGCTCGTTTATTGATAACCACATTTATTTTGGCAACGAATTAAATATTGACCCCGAAAAAGTTGTTTTTAATAGATGTCTAGATTTAAATGACCGTGCTTTAAGGGAGATCGACATTGCAACAACGGAAAAATGTGGAACGAAACGCCACGAAAAATTTAACATAACAGCATCATCGGAAATTATGGCTATTTTGTGTTTGTCGAAAGATTTAAACGACCTAAAAACTCGTCTCGCCGACATTTTGATTGGCTTTACTTTTGATAATAAGCCTATTTATGCTCGCGATTTAAACGCGCAAGACGCTATGACCATTTTGCTTAAAGACACAATCAAGCCTAACCTTGTACAAACACTTTACGGTACACCTGCGATTGTTCATGGCGGACCTTTTGCAAACATAGCACACGGATGTTCGTCTATAATTGCAACTAAAACTAGTATGCAAGTAGCAGATTACACTGTAACAGAAGCGGGCTTTGGTGCTGATCTTGGCGCAGAAAAGTTTTTGGATTTAAAATGTCGTCTTTTTGACCTTCATCCTAATGTTGCCGTCGTTGTGGCAACAGTCAGGGCTTTAAAACTCCATGGCGGAGCGGAAAAGGATGCATTAAACGAAGAAGATATGACTTGTCTTGAAAATGGAATAAGTAATCTTAAAAGACATCTCTCAAATTTAAAAAATGTTTATAATTTGCCTGTAATTTGCGCTATAAATAAATTTTCCACGGATAGCGATAGAGAATTAGCATTCGTTAAAGATTATGTTGAAAAACTTGGAATTACAGCAGTCATTACAAACTCATATGAAAAGGGAAAACTAGGCGCAACCGAGCTAGCTGAAAAAGTTTTATCACTTTGTGAAAAAGAACCTAATAAATTAACCTTTCCATATGAAAACGACGACCCAATCGACCTAAAAATTAAAAAAGTTGCACAAAAAATATATGGAGCAACTGATGTTGAGTTTTCAAAACGCGCACTTGACGATCTAAAACTTATTGAGAAACTTGGTCTTAATAACTATCCAGTTATTATAGCAAAAACGCAATATTCTTTTAGCGATAATGCAAAACTTCTTGGCGCACCAAGCAATTTTGTTGTCAAAATTAAGCGCCTTGAAATAAGAAATGGTGCAAAATTTATTGTCGCGATTGCTGGCACTATTCTTCTTATGCCTGGACTACCAAAAATACCCGCTGGCGCAAAAATGACTATAAATGACGGGGTAATTTCGGGCTTATTTTAAATCTAAAAAGACTTTTTAATTTCATATATCTTTTAAAAAACCATCAATTTTTTATTATTATATTCTGGCTTTTATATATGAAATATAAGTGATTTTTATAAAAATCAAGACAAAAATTTAAATGATAAGATAAAATTTAAACAGAAATAAAATATAAAAAGGACGAATTTAATAATTCGTCCTTTATCATTTTATCAAATTAGTCAGCATAGTTTGTGAAGTAGTTTTGGATAAGGACAACTGGAGTGCCCTTATCTCCACTCCCACTTGTAAGGTCGGCAAGAGAGCCAAGCAAATCGACATATCTTCTAGGTGTCGTTCCTTGCGTCGCCATACTACCTTTTAAATCTTTATCTTTATTTCTAATTTCATTTTTCATTGCATCAATTAAAGCCTCTCCGCGAAGGTCGGCAAACTTATTATCAGACAAGAATTTTAGTTTCAATTCATTAGGCGTTCCATTAAGCCCCGATGTATAAGCAGGGGAGACAACAGGGTCGGCGAGTTCCCAAATTTGCCCTATAGGGTCTTTAAATGCACCGTCGCCATAAACCATAACTTCAACTTTTTTACCCGTTCTTTTTAACATCTCTTTTTGAATGTCATTGACCAGTTTTTGTCCATGTTCAGGGAATAGTTTTATTCTATCTTCGGTCGATTTATTAGAGCCTAAAAGTCCATACTTTGAATTATAACCACTTCCGTCAACCGATTTATTCATAAGGTCACATAATGTAATAACTTTTTGACCTCCCGCTTCAATAATTGCTTTTTTTGTTCTTTCTCTTGTGTGAATGTCAGCACAAATAACATTTTTTGTGTATTTTAAAATTGTCTCAGGACGGTTTGAAAGAATAATCTCCGTATTTTCACCACCATATTCCTTAAACAAATCTATGTAATTTATTCCTGTAAATGTGTGGACAGGGTGCTTAAACTTTGCATTAAACTCGTCACCCGTAAATTCGTCATTATAAGGATTTACATCAGACTTGTAAAAAATTTCTCTGTCAAGGAGAGCGTTTCCGACTTCATCACTAGGATAGGAAAGTTGGATAATAAGTTTTTTACAGCCCTTAGCAATGCCTTTTAAAATCATAGAAAACCTATTCCTGCTAAAGATAGGGTAGACAAGCCCGACAACTTCGTTACCAAATTTTGATTTTACATCTTTTGCGATTTGCTCAACTGTTGCATAGTTTCCTTGTGAAATACCAACTACCGCTTCTGTAACACATATAACATCACGGTCGTTTATTGCAACATTTTCTTTTTGTGTTGCACTAATTATACTATCGCATACGATTTTACAAAGGTCGTCGTCTTCTTTAATAATTGGAGTTTTGATTCCTCTTGAAATGGTCCCAAATGTATTCATAACTTTTTCCTTTTATATTGTAGTTTAAATTTTTGTCTTTATAATATATTTGTCAACTTAATTGTCTGAAACAAGATTTTCAAACACATATTCATAAATTTGCGCCGCTTTTTTACCCCATTTTTTTCCTGCCGCAACGGCAGCGTTTCGAGTGGATGTTTTAAGCCTAATTTCAAATAATGACGCGCCAAGAGTTGGGTCTTTAATCCTCAAAACTAGTGTGTGCGACCCGTCATTATTTTTAAAATACTCATAAACATACTCTTGATTTCGTTTAAAAACCATCCTATTTTGTTTTGCATATTCAGCAATTTCTTCGCGAGTGTGTTGTCTAATTCTATTGTAAAAATGAGCTAAACAATTTCTTCCATCAAGAGTTATTGTATATCTTATATCTTTTGGGTCAACTTCGACATCGGCGCTTGTAAGTTTACAAATAAAGTTTGCGTCAAGAAGTTTTGCGAGCGCATCTTGACAATCCATATATCTTAGCCAATCATTTCTATTCGTGCAAATGTCAATAATTGATTCTTCCGTCAAAGGAATTTCCATTCTATCAAGCACAAATAGTAGAATGAGTTTTTTTACGGTTTCTTCAAGAATTAAATCCATTTTTGCTCCTAATTTTAGTAGTAATCTTTCAATAATATATCATTTGACCTAAAAAAAATCAATTAAAAAGATAACAAAACTATAAAAATCGTTTTGAAATAGTCAAATTTGTGCTACAATATGGTTGGCTATAAGAAAACAACTATCTTTTTTTACTTCTAGAAAAATTATCATTTTCAAGCCTACAAAAAGATAGACAGGTTGTTTGATACTTAACACACTAGTCTTTATCAAGATTTATAGCATCAAAATAAAAAACATATTTTAAATGAATGACAAAATAATTTGTATTTAAAAACAAAAAAGGAGAAATAATGGCAATGGAAAACTCGGAAATTGAAAAATTTTTTTCAGCGTGCGATGAATTTATAAACGGCAAATTTATTTTGGCGGATATCAAAATTGCAAAATTGCTACGTGCAATAACTGAATCTCCAGCGATATACAATATCGTTGCGGAGAATTTAATCAACTATGATTATAAAAAAGAGAGCGTTCTCTTAGAAGAAGAGTGCAAAGCAAAAAATGACGGGAATCTTATTCTTCCAGACGATAAGGATGTGGTTATCCCATATGTTTTTTCGTTGCTTGTAGAAATAGATAGTAAACAAGTAAATTTTAATGAATATCTGGAAAATAATTTTGTCAGCGCGAGTTCGCAAAAAGAAGAATACGAAGCGTTTGCGTATTGCATTATTATTCCTTTTAAAAATGCTATTGCAAAAGCTGTTGGGCTTGACATCGACGATGACGAAGAAAATTGCAAAGAGCTAAAAGAATTAAATGGTGCATCACAAGAAAACATTGTTGAAAAAGAGACTACCAATGAAAAGAAGGAAGAGGTAAAGGAAATTGAAGAAAAGGACGAAGAAACTTTACTTTTTGATAGACTTTCAAGAATGGCTGGAATAATAGATGACAAGTTAATTTTCATAAACAAGCCAGTAAGAAGGTCAAATATTGAGCTTCTTGTTGACGCACTAAAAGAAGCAAGCAGAATGCAAAACATTAAAATAATTTTAGCACTTGTGATGGCATTAAACGAGTTTGCGCATAGGGAAAGAAAGATTAAACGCGAGCTTGATGAAATAAATTCCATTTGTTTAGAATTTTTTAAAGAATAGCTTGTAATAATGATTCAATCAATTTTTTAAAAAATAGAGAGTACAAAGTTTTACTAGTTTTGTACTCTTTTTTATATATATGCTAGAACGACTTTGATAACTAATGTTGCAAAAATCAAGTGTTACAAAATTACTACCGCTTGAAGAAAAACATAAGGCAACTCAAACAAATATATCTAATAAGAATAAATACAAATCTCTTTTGCATAGTAGTGGCACAAAATTTATAATAAAATGGCACTAAAAAGTGTGCTTATAAAAATTGTAATAATTGTTTGCGTAATTTTTGTAAGAAGAAAGTATCTATATTTTATCCCGACTTTTTTTAAAAACATTTGACTTTGCAAATGGATTGATAGTCCACCAAACGAGATTAAACTAGATAGGCAGATACAAATTGTTTTGATGCTACATGTAGACTGAGATAGTGAAACACATCCGTTTGTTAATTCAACAAAGCCCTTTATAATTGAATCTAATATATTTGAACCAAATAATCTCTGGCTAAAAACCGCAATGATTTGATATGCGTGAGACGATACAATAAATTCAAGCAAGGTAAAACATAAAGTTATGTAGCCACCAATCATAAGTATTGAAATTATGGTGTCATACATTATGTCATTAAGTGACTTTTTGACGACTTCTTTTTGGACCGCAATTTGACCGTAAGAAATGTTTTTAGCCATTTTTGGGGCTAATCTTGTGCCAGTACGGCTATAAATTAAACCATTTAAAAGAGTTGATATTATGTGCGATAAAAGAACAATTAAACCTAATTTATAGTTTCCGAACATCTTAACTGCAACACTTCCAAGAATGAACATTGGACCAGAAGTTGAACAAAAAGATATAACCCTTTTAGCGTCTTGTTTTGTCATCAAATTGTTTTCATAAAACTCAGATATAAGTTTAGCGCCAATTGGATAGCCAGAAATAACGCTCATTAAAAAAATGTAACCGCTATTTGTGTTTGTATTGTACATTTTGTTAAACGGCTTGTCTAGTAAACTTAAAAGTTTTCGACTGCTTTCAAATTGAGTAAGAACTTTTGTCGCAAA
>CALBHW010000008.1 GCA_937893125.1 uncultured Clostridia bacterium | reverse complement strand
ACACTCTAAAAAAATTCTTTTTCCCCTTTACTCTTATTTAAAATTTTAAAAATATATATCCCTTAAAACTTTATCTTCCGTGAAACATTTTTGAAAGGCTGTGAAACATTTTTTTTACTTTGTGGAACATTCGCGTGAAACATTTTTTTACCTTGTGAAACAATTTTATTTTTTCTGTGAAACATTACTAAACGTCCGTGGAACATTGCAAATTTTTCTGTGGAACATTTTTAAAAACTTTGTGAAACATTTTTAGTCTTTTGTGGAACATTACTAAATTGCTGTGGAACATTTTTAACGAGAAAAAAAATAAAAAATTTTTTATGACTAAAAAAGTTTAAAAATCGACAAAATATTACAAAAAATGCGCCTAAAACCAACTATTATTGTATGTCAAACGTAGTTTTTGTCTTTTTTTGTCTATTTGTGGTTTTTTTTAGTTTTTGTTGAACATTCTGTGGAACATTCTTAAAAGCCTGTGGAACATTCCCGTGAAACATTTCTAAATCCCCGTGGAACATTCCCGTGGAACAATTTTTATTTTACGTGGAACATTTTTTCGTTTAGGCTTTTTAGACTGTTTTCTCTTTTTTAAAAAATCTTTACTTAACCTATTCAAAAATATTTTTAAAAACCATTCCAAAATTTTTTAAATTGTGGTAAAATAACATTGTATGTATATTGAGAGCGTAAAATTAGAAAATTTTAGGAATTATACGAGTTGTTATGTTGAGCTAGAAAAAAATCTCAATATCTTTAAAGGCGCTAATGCACAAGGCAAAACTAACTTTCTTGAAAGTATTTACATTTCAAGCATTGGCAAGTCGCCTAAAACGACAAAAGACAAGGATGTCATTAAGTGGGGCGAAAGTCGCGCAAAAATTGATGTTAAAGTCAAAAAGAGTTTTTATGAAGAAGATTTGTCATTCGTTTTGTCAAGCGACCAAAAGAAAACTATCAAAATTAACGGCATTGCAATTAAAAAAATAGGAGACCTAATAGGCGAAATGCCAGTTGTTTATTTTGCGCCCGACGAAATAGGGCTTGTAAAGGACGGACCCGCGTTTAGGCGAAAGTTTATGGACATCGACATAAGTCAAATTAACAAAAACTATTTTTATCTTCTTTGCCGATACGAAAAAGTTTTAAATGAACGCAACAAACTTCTAAAACAAACGCATTCTTTTGACGCATTGAAAGACACAATCGACCTTTGGGACACGCAACTTGCGGACATAGCAAGTAAAATTATTTATTGCCGACTCGGCTTTATCGACAAAATAAAAGACCACACAAACACAATTCATAAAGCCATAACATCTGACAAAGAAGATTTGATTATTTCCTATCAAGGGTTAAAACAAAAATCAATTGAAGTTTTAAAAGAAAAAATTTACGAACTCTACAAATCAAAACTGAAATCGGATTTTGATTTAGGTTACACATCCATTGGACCCCACCGCGACGACATCGAAATCAAAATTAACGGAATAGACATTCGAAATTTTGGCTCGCAAGGGCAACAACGACTTGCAACACTTTCAATCAAAATAGCCGAACTAAAACTTTTTGAAGAACTCACTCACGAAAAACCAATTTTGCTACTCGACGACGTTTTAAGCGAACTCGACGAGAAGCGTTGCAAAAACTTTTTAAAGCAAATTGAAGAATATCAAACAATTTTAACCACCACAAAATTTAATAGAAAACTTAACGAAAACTCAAAAATTTTTAATGTTTCAAACGCGACAATTAGTTGATTTTTGAAAGTGGTTTTTATTTTTGAGTATGTTATATTGATTATAATGTTGATTTTTTGGGGGTTAACAATTTTAGTAATAAAAATAAAGAACTAAACCCAGTATAAATTAAAAAAAAGTCAAAAAATGTCATTTTTTAGCGTTTTTTGCACCAAAATTAACTATTTTGGTGTTTTTTGTTTTTTTGTCACTAAAATTTGACAACTTAAACTAGCAATTTATCAACTTTTAAAAATTGTCTTTTTAAAAAAATTGTCACTAAAACTTGACAACAATTTTAAAAAAAATGACACTTTTATTTGACAAAAGAAAGTAGGGTCGCATAGTATTTTACTATTTTAAAATAGTATAGTATTCGAAAAGATATTGACAAGGGGTGATTTATATAATAAAATATATTCGTATAAGTAACGGGGGAAATATGGATAGTATTCTAAGCAGATGGAACGAAGTGCTGAAAGATATGGAAAATCTTGTTACTGCTGTTAGTTATGACCTTTATGTCGAAACGCTTGAACCTATCAAGATTGACAAAAACAAACTTGTTCTTCTCGCGTCCACTCTAACAAACAAAAATCAACTCTTAAAGTTGCATAAAGACAAGTTACTTAACTCTGTCAAGCAACATTTTGACAATGTCGAAGATTTGATTATTTTGGAGCCTGGCGAAAAAGACAAGTTTTTGGAGGACATCAGGCAAGCCGAAGAAATGATTGAAGCAAAGCAAGTTCTAAACGACAAAAACAAGCTCAACGAAAAGTACACTTTTGACAATTTTGTTGTTGGAAAAAGCAATCAATTTGTTTATGCGGCGTGCAGGAGCGTTGCCGAAAATCCTGGAAAAAAGTACAATCCGCTTTTTATTTATGGCGGGGTCGGACTTGGCAAGACGCACCTTCTTCACGCAATCGGAAATTATGTCAGAAAAAACAAGCGCGACCTTAGAATTTTGTATGTTACGAGTGAACAGTTTACAAATGACTACATTCAAGCGCTGAAAGCGGACAAAAAGGAAAATGCTAATAAGGCTTTTCGCGACAAATATCGTGATGTCGATGTTTTGATGATTGATGACATTCAGTTTATTGCGAACAAAACTAGTACTCAAGAAGAATTTTTCCACACCTTTAACGACCTTTATCAACTCGACAAGCAAATTGTCATAAGCAGTGATAAGCATCCACGAAATATGGAGCTACTTGAAGAAAGGTTAAGGTCTCGTTTTTCGGGCGGTCTTATTCAAGACATTCAAAAGCCTGACTATGAGACAAGGCTCGCGATTTTGCAAAAAAAGGTCGAAAGCGAAAGATACAATGTCGACAGCGATGTTTTGTCTTTCTTAGCGGACAGAATAAACACCAACATTCGCGACCTAGAAGGAAGTTTAAACAAGGTTGTTAGTTTGTCCATTTTGATAGGCAAAAACAGGGCGACGCTTTCGGAAGCGGAAGAAGCACTTAAAGATTTTGAGTCCACTAAAACCCAAAATTTGACCATTGAAAAAATTATTGAAATGGTGTGCAAAAACTATCACATTTCAAAAGACGATATGATAGGCAAGAAAAAGAAAAAAGAAATCGTCGATCCAAGGCAAATTTGTATGTACATAATCACAGAACTTCTCGACGTTCCGCTAAAAGCAATTGGTGAAGCGTTCGGCGGAAGGGACCACACGACGGTTATTTTTGCCAGGGATAAGATTTCTGAGCGCATTAGGACGGACAAAGTACTCAAAACTGACATCGACGACATCATAGCAATGATTCGCCAAGACCTAAACTAACAGAGTTGTCCACATAAAAAGTGAATAACTTTTCCTAAATATTGTGGTTAAACGCGTAAAAAAACACTAAATATTGGGTTTTTTAGGGGTTATCCACATATGCACAGCACCTAATATAACTATACTAAACTTAACTTAAACGGATTATTATATAATATAATAGCGCGAGAAAAATGCCGAACAAATGTTTGATTTAGCCCAAGTTATCAAT
>CALBHW010000007.1 GCA_937893125.1 uncultured Clostridia bacterium | reverse complement strand
CCATGTTGCTCATACCAACGAGATTGCCACTCTGGAAAATACATACTCATACGACTGTTAAGATACTTTTGTGCTTCCGTAATACCGATTGCTTCATAAGGCAGATTAAAATGGGTTTTAACGAACTGATTATCAAACCCCAGTCTAAATGGGTTAATAATTCGGCTCGGCCTTGGCCGATACCCAAACTTACGAAAGTTTATTGCATAGTTGCTACTTACGCAGTGTTTAGGTATCGACAGGTTAAAGCCGTTATTATTTTTCTTGATAATCTCTCGTTCCATTTTTCTTGTTCTCTCACGATTAAAAGCAATCATGTTTAAGCAGTGAGTCATAAAACAAGTCTTACCAGTCCTAGGTGGAGCAAAGATTATCGTTATCATTAGTTTCCATAACTCCTAACAAAGATATATTGTTCTTCTCCATATGAGTAGTAATGGTTTTCTCCATCTGTCCAAGTGTAATAACCCTTAAAACTATTTAAACCTTCCCAAGTCTTAACAGTCCAAGTTTTTGTGGTTTTATCTAACACATATTGTTTTTCACTTTCTGAATAGTAATAGTTTTCTCCATCTGTCCATATGTTGCTGCCACTAAAGCTGGATAAGCCATTCCAAGTATAAGCACTCCAAGTTTGAGTTCCTTTATCAAAAATATATTGTTCTTCTTTATACGAATAATAAATATTTTCATCATCTGTCCAAACATAATAACCATCGTAAGTACGAGCAGAAATCCATGAATTTGAACCTTTAAGCAAAATTGCCGAATCAGTCAATCTGCCGTCAGTCGATAAATACGAATAATAAGCATTTTCACCATCTGTCCAAATATCCATTCCATAAAGAGCAGTAGTTCCCCAATCTTTTTTAGTAAAATTCTTTGTTACTTTATCGAAAACATATTGATCTTTCCCGCGGGAATAATACAAATTATCACCAAGTGTCCAAAATTGATTACCATAAATATTAGAAAAACCATCCCAAATTTTAACACTCCAAGTTTTAGTGCTTTTATTTAACACATATTGTTTTTCACCTTCTGAATAGTAATAATTTTCACCATCCGACCAAACATAAGAAGCTTTAAAATTAGAAAGACCCTCCCATGTTACTTTGTCTAACTTCGTATATTCCGTATTACCAACGAAAGTAACATCAGAAAAAATAGGATATTCATTAAAATTAACTATATTACCATTCAAAGTCCATATACATTCATTACTAATATCTGATACATATTCGCCATTTCTAACTTGTTTTATTTCCAAGATTTTTCCATTAACTATAAATGTTACATTATGAAGTTTGGTAAATATAGCTGTATAAGTTGTATTTTCTGTTACTAGTGTTGTTGTAATATCTGATATTACATCAACACCATTTAATGACCAACCGTCAAACTCGTAACCATCTTTTGTTGGGTTAGTTGGAAGTGTAGCATAATTATTTTTAACTATAATTTGACTATTGTAAATTGTGTTATCCACCATAAACTTGACATCGAATTTATAGGTTATATCTGCTACAAATGTTGTATTAGATACGATTTTGTAGGTGGTTAAATCCACAATTATGCCATTGACTTTCCAGCCATTAAATACCTTGTAATCTGTATTAGTAATTGGCACATTTTTAGCAAGTTCGCCATTTCTAATAGTTTGAGTAGATTTGGTTTCATTTTCGTAAACGAAAGTAACTGTATGAAGTTTAGTAAATACTGCGATATATGTTGTATTTTCTGTTACTGGTTTTGTTGCAATATCGCTTATTACATTAACTCCATTTAGCGACCAACCATCAAACTCATAGCCTTCTTTTGTTGGATTAGAAGGAAGGGTTGCAAAGTTGTCTTTAATAATAATTTGACTGCTTATAATCTCATTTTCTACTTTGAATTTAACATCAAATTTGTAAGTTATGTCTGCTACGATTTTTGTATTAGTTGTAATTGTAAAAGTATTCAAATCAATAGCTTGTCCGTTGACTGTCCAACCATTGAAAATTTTGTATTCAGTGCTTGTTGGAGTAACAACAGATAGTTTTGAACCCTTATTCACGATTTGAATGTTGTACACGCTACCATCAAACTCAAAAGTTGCAACTACTTGCTCTGTATTTTCAAGTTGAGCAATATATGCTTCATAATAAGCAATACTTTTTTGCAATTCAGAGATTTTGCTATTCAAAGCATTGATCTTGCTAGTATAGTTTTGAGAATTCTCAGTCATTTCACTAATTTGAGCATTTAGACTAGATATTTGACTGTTAAGACTTGTAATAGTGTCTAAATTCATCTTATTAGTGGTTTGTAATTGACTAACAGTATTTTGAAGATTAGTGATTTGTGTGTTAAGGTTTGCAATTTGTTCACTTTTATCTTCGCTACTATTAGTTAGATTTTTTACTTGCGATTGTAGGTTGGTGATTTGATTATTCAAGTCAGCAATAGTAGATTCATTTGTTTGTTTAATACTTGTTAAGTTATCTACTTGTGCTTGAAGATTTGTCTTTTGAGTAGTCAAGTTTTTAACTTGAGTGCTATAACTGGCGTTTTCATTCGATAGTTTGTTAATTTCTTCATTCAAAGTTGTAACTTGAACATAGTAATCATCAACCAAAGATTTGTAATACTCGTATTTTGTAGTTAGTTCGCTTTCAGATTTATTTCCGTCAGCATAACCATCATCATACGCTTTTTGCACATCTTCTTGTGTGTAATATTTATTTTTGTTTACAGTGCCGGTTATAGCAGGCCAATAGCAATAGATTAAAATACCGACAACTGCAACAATTAAAATTGAGCCAACCGAAACTAATGTCTTTCCAAGTCTACCCATATTAACCTCGTTCAACGACTTTTAGCACAGCGCCATTTATCTCCATATAGGTAGTAAGATATGCTACACTGTCGTTTTCATTTTTAGTTGTTATGGTAACTTTGGTTTGACTAGCGTAATATTCTATAACTACATTAAGTTTTGCAGTTGTAGCCTTTGTGCCATCTAGGTTATAGAATGACAAGGTTATATCTCCGCTAATTTTTCCATTAGTAAGGACTATATTATTTGCTGGTTGGCTATTGAAAAGTAGCAAATAATTTTTGTCTTTACCATCAAATTGAATTGGCTCGAATACCGATATGTTAGTAAAATTAACATAATCTTCTGTATCAAATTCGATTGAGCCATAATCAAATTTAGATATTTCTTCGTAATCGTTTTTTGTTTCAATCGTTATTGCAGTTCCAAATTCTTGGCTCTTTTTATTGAACATATCTACGAGTTCAATCGAGCAGAATACTCCAACTACAATGAGAGCAAAACAAATTATATAGTGATACCATTTCATAAGTTCACCCCCGAATTAACATTTATAATGTTTATATTTTCTGTGTTTATTGCAGTAATTCCAGTGTCTTTTAGTGAACCAACGAGTAATTTGAAATCTCTTTGAGAATTGCATTTTATAGTCAAAGAATTAACTTTTATTCCATAAAGTGCGTAGTAATCAAAGCCTAAAACATTGATGTCTTTAATGTTTGAAACATTGAAAGTAATGTTGACTTCAATATTTTCAAAGTTCTTAATTTCGTTGATTTTTTCAGTGGCAAGAGAGTAATAGAAACCACTATCAGAAACTAAATACCTGCCTACAAAATCATTTTCGGTTAAGTTGTATTCAGTTTTAACTCTCCAATAGTCCACATTATCACTAATGCCACTAATATTGAAGTTACTATCGCCAGCAACAGACTTAAACATAGATTGTTTAGCCCAAACCATTCCACGATTATCGAAATGTGTTTCCATTGTAAAATAACTATTTTTTAATGTGTTAACGCCAAGTGGCTCACCATCAATTCTGCCATTTTCATCTACTGCATAAATGTGCAAGAAATCGCCCAAATCAATAAGTGAAATGACGCTATCACCAGTACCATTACTGCAAGATTTTAAGATTTGTCCGACTTTTGTTAACAAATCTTCAAAAGTATATTTGTAGGTTGTTGTTTCAACTGTATAAGCCTTTTCTTTATAGTTATATCCAGTAAATAGACCTGCGAAAGTATGACCAACAGCTTTTAGAAAACTAAACCTTTTTGTAGTGATATCGTAAGTTCCATCTAGTGCAACTGCATAGGTTTCGCCATCAATATCAATTATCATTTTATCGCCCCATTTATACTCGTGTCCTGTTTCAAATGAAGTTCCACTATAACGATTGTATTGATACAATTTAGTTTCGTTATTTGCTGTAACTAATTGAAATCCACGAGAATAAATAGCCTGTTTTGCAATACCGCTATAACAATTAAATAGAAGTTCAACAACTTCATAGCCTTTGCCATTTTTATTGGAATAGTAATTTGCCTCAATCGTAGGTAGTTCTTCACCAGATTGTGGATCAATTACTGTTGTGGCATAGGTTGATGTTATGGCGGAAGGTATTTTGTCTTTACCTATTGTTTTGTAATAGATACAAACACCGCTGACAACTGTCATAAATGCAGTAACTATCACTAAAACAAAATTTACTATTTTTCTAGTAATGTCCATAATTCCTCCTATTAAAATTTTTGAAAAAGAAAAAAGCACTAAATAGAAGTTTTTAAGTTCTAAATAGTGCTTTTTAGTTAAATAATGCCATTCCATCCAAAGATATTAAGTGCTTTTGCCAGCCATTCAAGAGCTATGCTCAAATACTCAAATATTTTGGCAAGGATTGACAATGGCCATGTGCCAAATAGCACCACAAGAACAATGATTAAAATTGTCAATAATATCCCTTTCATAGAACCAGCCTTTGTTATGCCTTAGGCAAATTAGATACTGCATCTGCAATTTCTTTGCCTGTATCTACTGCTGTTTTGTTGGCACTAAACCAGTCGCAAATTTGTTCTCCAAATGTGAGACCGTTTACTGAACAAGCAATACAAACAACCAAACAGAACACAAGTATTGCTCCAATAATCCCTAGCACAACACTTAAAATGATTTTTGCTTTGTCTGACATAATGTTCTCCTTATTTTAGATTTGCTTATCTCATAAGCATATTAAGAAGTGCTTTGTCTGATTGACGGAATGGTTTGATATTACATTCATAAACAGTTCCGTCTGCATCAACACTTCTAACAGCATAGGTATTTCCTTTGATAACATTGCCTGAATCGTCCTTGATTTCATAAGGGTTTGCAACAAGGTCGGCTTTCATTTCATTACCAAAAACAATGTCTAATACTGCATAACCACCTTTATCTGGTGGGGTTACAAGGACTCTAACATCCTTGCCTCGAATATTGCCTTTAATAAAATAACTGAAATATGACTTTCCGTCTTTGTCGTAGGTTTCTCTTTCAACTACGATTTTGTTTTGATTTTTCTTTTCCATAATTTCCTCCAAATTTTAATTTTTTACTTTTTACCTTTTTGTTTTGAATACTTTTTAGCTTCGGCTTTTGATTTGCCTTCATCCAAAGCTTTTTTGTATTTGTAAAGACCAGTATGGTCTGATTGTGCAAGAAGATATCCTGAACGCAAACCTTTTTCATAATCGGTTAGTTCTTGACCTTCTTTTGGTCCACGCTGATGGACTTTTGCTTTTCTTTCTTCGGCATAAGATTTTGCTCTCTTATTAGGAACAATCCAACGCCTTTCATTGTAGTTTTTGTTTGCCATTGTTTTCTCCTTTTTAGAATAGTTTTGTGTTTGACCGTGTTGCCGTTATCTCAGCTGATTAAAATATTAAGTTGTAATTTGTAATCTTTAATGAAAGGACTTTATTGAAACGCTTTTCCGTAGCAATGTAAGAACGCAAGGTGGCCACCTTTATGAAATTTCACGCCTTAGAAATTTGCTCTGAATTTTGCCTTTCGTTTTCTAATTACACCGATAGTATAGGGCAAGGAACATAACATTGGTATAAACTCTATGTATCGCTTATGTATCACTTTTGCAGTAAAATATTGCAAAATTTATCATCTATATATCATTGATATTCATAAAAAAGACTAGACTTAAAGCCTAGTCAAAATTTTATTGAATATATTTTCTTGAATAAGATGTTGAGTGAACTCTTTTACCATCCAAATGTTGTCTATCTTGAAATATTATATCAAAGAGTTTATCTATCTTTTTATTTCTTAGATAGTAAACATCTTTACTATACAAAATTGAACTATTATCAATTTCATAGTCTAAGTATAGATTTTGCTTAACTATGTATTTTTTTGTTCTATATACATTAGTTGCATCTATCATAAAATCTGGTAAATCTTTTTTCATATTATTTTTCCTCCAATTCTAAATTATTTTGTAAATATGTAATAAGATTTTTGTTCATTCTTTGAACTTGAATATATGAATATCCAAGTTTGAAAGCTAGAGATTCTAGGGTATTGTTGTTTAAGTAAAGAGAAACATAGAACTCATAAATTCTAGCAGGTGCTTTTCTTACCACATCATTATATTTTGAAATTTTTTCTAAAACTGCACTAGGTCCTATGGTTTTTGAACCAGTTTCAAAACTATCTTTTCTTGAATAAAAAAATCTAATGTCATTCAAATCATTTTTAACTGTATTGTATTCAATCATATTTATGCTCCTTTCAAATATTAATTTGTTGGGAATGAAAAAACACCCCAACGAGTGTGTGATTTCTCTCGATAACCACATTCGTAAAGGTGTTTCTAAATACACTTGACACGAATCTTGCTTATAGTGTAGTGAATAAGGATTTACCATTAGTATTGTTTCAACTCAACCTTAATTTGCACGATAAACGAAAATTTATTTTAATTTGTTTGTTTACAAAACTTAACTTTAATAAGCTTTTCTTTGCCTTTATGCTCTTTGCTTACAACAACCACATTACAATGAGGACATTTGCAAGCAGTAGCACCATCTTTAAGGACTGTTCCATAAATGTATTTGCTACATTCTGGGCATCTAATTTTGACTTTATCTTTTTTAGACTCCATCTTAATTTAACCTCCATCTCCCGTAATACATAAAGTTTTGGATTTAAAAAACTGAATGTGGGGTTGGGAAATCCACCACCTAAGTCTTTTAACTTTTGTATCTATATATAAAAGCACAAAACGGGGCTAAGTCTTGTGATTTTACCGAATTATGTTAAGTCTTTAATGACTTTTACTGCAACACCTTGAATGGTAACACTAGAAAAATACATATCTTCCATATTGTCGTTTTCAGGGTGTAATCTAACTCTTTTTTTCTTTTTATCTAAATAATAGCGCTTTAGTGTTGCTTCGTTGTCTATGAGTGCAACAATTATTTGACCTTCTTCGGCTGATTCTTGTTTTTTTACAATGACTAAATCTCCACTAGAAATATTAGCATTTATCATACTATTGCCGTTTGCAACTAATATAAAGAATTCCCCCGAACCTAATAGAAATTTTGGAATAGAAACATATCTTTCAATATTTTCTTCTGCAAGTAGTGGAGTTCCACAAGCAATGCTACCAACAACTGGCAAATCTAAACATTCATTGTTAGATTTTTGCATTTTTTGTGTCATAAGTCCACGACTACCAGACAAATTTAATATCATTCCACGAGTTTCCATTGCTTTTATATAATTACTTACGCATGCACTCGTTATAGATAACTTATCTCCAATTTCTCTATAAGTAGGTGTTCTTTTAGTTGTTTCATAGAATTCATCAACAAAATCAACTATTTGTTTCATCAATTCTTCACTTTTACTTCTCATAAGTGGAATTCCTTTAATTTTGTTTAACATTAGCATTTGCTAACGATACATAAATTATATAGATAAAATTTTAGAATGTCAATAGATTTTAAGGAAATTTATTTAGGGTGGATGATTATCTTTTTCTTTATAATACTTTTTTATTATCTGTTTCATATTTTTAATAAAGATTGAGTATTCGTTTTTACTCATTAAAGATAAATCTATAAGCCCATTAACATAGATTTTTATGTCTTCTTTGTTATCCATAACTGCCTCCTTACATGGCAAATATAGGATATTGTAAGAAACAATGGTATCTCATCTATGTTGCGTTTATTTATCACTTTTATTAGTTTTTTTATCAAATATATATCATTTATGTATCATAAATATACAAATTGTTCTTTGGTGGCTTTTAGATAGTGGCTCCTTTTTCGTATGGAGATGTTATCAGAGAATGTCTTTGTTGTCAAAGGAAAAAATTATTGCTTAAAACTTCAAAATTAAAGACTTAAAAGTCAATATTTTTTTCTTTATCTTTGACCCCTGCTTCCATTCTCTGATTATTTTTTCGTGTCGAAAAAAAATAAATTTCGGCAAAAGGAGATAACGCTATGCTTTTTGAACAATTTGTAAAAGTAAAAACCCATAAAAAAGATACATCTTGTTTACATAAAAGTTACAAACTTGAAACAAATGTGAGATATAGAGTTAATACCAATGTTTCAAGTTGCGTTCTATCCTTAATTTATAAAAATAATCAAGGAGGCATTAAAAATTGATAAAAGGTGTTATTTATGCTAGATATTCTAGTGATAGTCAAACTGAACAATCTATTGAAGGACAGTTAAGAGTTTGCAATCAATTTGCTCAAAACAACAATATTGAAGTTGTTGCGACATACATAGATAGGGCTATGACTGGAACAAACGACAATAGACCAGATTTTCAAAGAATGATTAAAGATAGTTCAAAGCAACTATGGAATTGTGTAATTGTATATAAGTTAGATAGGTTTAGTAGAAATAAGTATGAAACAGCAATGCACAAAAAGACTTTAAGAGATAACGGAGTAAAAATATTATCCGCAATGGAAAATATACCAAATACTCCAGAAGGCATCATACTTGAATCTTTACTAGAAGGTATGGCTGAATATTATTCAGCTGAACTTAGTCAAAAAGTTCTTCGTGGACTTAATGAAAGTTATATAAAAGGAAACTTTACAGGTGGTGTTCCACTTTATGGCTACAATGTTGTGGATAAAAAAGTTGTAATAAATGAAACTGAAGCAGAAATAATAAAGGAAATTTTTACAAAGTTTAGTCAAGGCTATACTGGAGTTGATATAGCAAAAGATTTACTTGCTCGCGGAATAAAAACAAAAACTGGAAAACCGTTTAATGATAAAAAGATATATAAAGTTATTCAAAACACCAAATATATCGGCAAGGTTATACATAGAGATAAAGTCTTTACAAATATTTATCCAGCAATAGTAGATGAAATAACTTGGCAAAAAGTTCAAAATATTAGGCAATCGTTCAAACATCATGAAATTGCTAAAATGGATAAATTCGAATACATACTTTCTGGAAAACTTGTTTGTGGCTATTGCAAAAACAAAATTGTTGGACTTGGTGGCAAGTCCCAAAATGGAGTAATTAAATACAGATACTATACTTGTTTAACTAAAACCAGAAGAAAAAATATACATTGTGAGTATATTCCAGTAAGGCGAGAGTTTTTGGAAGATGAAGTGATGAATGTAACTTGGAAGGTCTTATCTAATAAATGCAATTTGAAAAAACTTGCCAAAAGTATCATTGCTTGTCATGACGACTCAGATGAAAGTGAAAGCAAATTAAAATCATTGGAGAGTGCAAGAGCATCTTTAATAAAATCTACTGATAATCTAATCTCTGCATTAGAACAAGGTTTTGTTACTGAGCAAACTAAATTTAGATTAAAAGAACTTGAAACACAAATTTTTATGTTAGATGTTGAAATAGAAGTTGAAAAACAAAGAAACTATACATATCTAACTGAAGAAATGGTTTTAGACTTTTTTAACAAAGTAATTTGTGGAGATATTCAAAATCAGGAAGTTAGAAAGCAAATTGTTAAAATGTTTATTAGAGAAATACTTATATATAACGATAAAATGCTCATAATCTACAACTTTACTGACCAATTTGTTTCAAAAGGTGCAATCCCTGATGATGTTCATCAAATTGAATTAGAAAATTTAAAAGATAACCTTGTCACTGAAAATGAAGTAGATAAACAAGCAGATATGCAATTCTTCTATTCCAATGAATACTTTGGTGTAAAGAAAAACATTATTAAACCCTAAAATAAAAACCTTACTATGATAAAACATAATAAGGCTTTTTTATTTGCTAAAACTCTAACTTAATAATCTATTAAAAAAGTTCAAATCCCTAATGGAGACCACAAGGGATACGAACTCCTAAAAAACAAAAAAATTCGGGCTAAATTACTTAGTCCGAACTCGCAATGTTATTGGCGGAGAGGGTGGGATTCGAACCCACGTAAGATTGCTCTCAAACTGATTTCGAGTCAGCCCCGTTATGACCACTTCGATACCTCTCCTTGGTTCGTTTGTTGCCACATGAGAACATTTCGTCGGTGCTCGAGCGTTTCATTAAGCTTTGAATAAATGCGACCTAGCAACCCTTGATTTTGATAATAAAACGAAAACAATCTCTTTTGTGGATATCTATATTTTGATTGATTTGTGAATAATTGTCAAGAATTTTTTTGGATTTAACAAATTTATCTTTTTTATTGATTCGATTTTTTTGACCTTTGAGTCAAATGAAGTTTATAAAATAAAATATTTTGGTAAAAGGCTATTAAAACGACGCAAATTTTTTGTCTAATTTTTTTTTGCATCGGCTGTTATGAGTAGCGATTTTTTTTGATTGATTTGAATATATTTGTTAAAAATTCCTTATTTTAATGGATTTAACTTTTTGCCGATTTTTTTTAGATTGAAAAATTTTTATAGGCAAAAAAATAAATTTTTATACCAAAAAAAGTGGTTGATAAATTTTACTGAGAAGTCAAGAAGATATAGCAAAAAAATGAAAAAGTTAAAAAATATCTTTTGAAGTATAGATTAAGATAATAAATTTATAATCAAAACTAGAATATGGCGGGGCGGAAAAAATTTTTTTTTATTTGTGCATGAAAAGAGTTGATAAATTTCACACAAAATGAGCGAGTGAATGTTTGACAGTAAAAAAATTAAAGGTTATAATTTTATTACTAGTAGTGGCGAAGTTAATTTTATTGCTGGCGGCTTGCAATGTGAAAGCTATTACTAGTATGGCTGAATTGGGATTTATTCTAAAAAAGCAAGGTGGCAACAATAGCACAAATACAATGTCAATTTTGTTGCTATTTCAGTGATATTTAAATAGGCCACATATTGTGAATAACATTTTAAAAGATAGGTTTTAAACGGGTAGGAAAATATGGAAGAGATTGAAAAATATTTGGATTTTTTTGAATTTTCGAGAGAGCTTGAAGGCGTTATAAAGTGTAAAGATGAAAAGTTGTATAAAGAAATTTTTTCGTCGCGTTTTCGTGTGCTTGTTTTTTTGCATAAGGTAGGAAGTGCGACCGCGACCGAACTTGTCAACCGTCTAATGATTCAGAAATCAAACATTGCGACAATGTGCAAGGACCTAAGGAAAAAGAATCTGATTATTTGCAAGACATTTGAAAGGGATAGAAGAATAGTTTATTACAGTTTATCAAAGGCGGGAGAAAGAAAAGTCATTGACATCGTTGAAGGGTATAAGTCGGCGCTTGAAGGGGCTTTTGGGAAGGAAAACGCTCACGCAATAAGCGAGCATTTTGAATCAATAAATAAAATTGTTAAAGACAACCTTTAAAATACTAAAAAAGCAAGCGCTTTGTTTAAAATGATCTTTAAGAAAGACAAAAACAAACAAGAATTGTGTAATAATGGAATTTTTAAAAAATTCTGACAGATTTATTGATGATTAAAATAGACCCAAAAAATGAAAATATAACAAAAATTTTAATATAAGGGGAAAATTATGCAAGAGGTTTTGGAAAAACAAAGAAAATATTTCGCAACAAAAGTGACTTATGATATAGGTTATAGGATTTTGCAACTCAAAAGGTTGAAACTTCAAATAAAGGCGTACTATTCACAAATTTTGTCCGCCTTTAAACTTGATTTAAATAAAGACGAATTTGATGTTGTGACGACCGAAATTGGGCCCGTTATGAAAGAACTAAATTATATGATTAGGCACTTAAAAATGTTTGCTAAGCCAAGTAAAAAGGGCGCGTCGTTTATGAATTTTGGTGCAAAGGGCTATATTATGCACGACCCTTATGGCATCGTTCTTATTGCGTCGCCTTGGAATTATCCGCTTCATTTGACACTTTTGCCACTTGTAGGCGCGATTGCGGGCGGAAATACGGCGGTTGTTAAGCCATCAAGAAGTACGCCAAATGTTACCAAAGTAATAGAAAAAATATTGAATGTTTTTGACAAGGAATACATTTTTGTCGCGACGAGCGAAAAGGATATTGAAGAGATCTTTTCGTCAAAATTTGACCTTATTTTCTATACGGGAAGTTACAAAAGAGCGCAAGAACTCGCTTCAAGTCAAGCGCAAAATTTGACGCCAATGATTTTGGAACTTGGCGGAAAAAGTCCTTGTTTTGTTGATAAAGACGCAGATGTTGATGTGGCTGCTAAAAAAATAGTATGGGCGAAATTCTTAAACGCAGGGCAAACTTGTGTCGCGCCAGATTATGTTTTAGTACATAGTGAAATAAAGGACGCTTTCATTGAAGCGGTCAAAAAATATACAGCAAAATTTTATTATTCAAACGACGAACTAAAAGACAATTTTGTTAAGATTATTAACAAAAAGGCGCTTGATAGATTGCAAGAAATGGTCGATATAAATAAGGTCGTTTTTGGCGGGAAGGTTGTTGGTGAGAAACTAGAACCAACAATAATGACAAATGTAACTCGTGACGACAAATGTATGCAAGAAGAAATTTTTGGGCCAATTATGCCTATTTTGGAATTCCAAGATTTTGAGCAAGAACTTGACAAAATTAACGCCTCGCAACATCCACTTGCGCTTTACTATTTTGGAAAAGACAAAGAAAAAATCTATATGGTCAAAAATTATGGTAGGTTTGGGGGCGGATGTATCAACGATTGTGTTGTGCACCTTCTAGAAACGAAATTGCCTTTTGGCGGTTTTGGCGAGTCGGGAATGGGGAGTTATCACGGCAAAGCATCATTCCTTGCCTTTACGCGCGAAAAAAGTGTTTTGCATAAACCTGTAAAAATGGAGTTAAAGACCAAATTCCCACCACAAACAAAGGGCAAAATGAGAATGGCAAAATGGTATTTTAAAGTGTAATTTATTTATTTTCTTTAAAAATTGCACTAAAAATTTACGAAAACGCAAAAATGTGCTTAAAAGTTGTTGAAAATCACAATTACCTGTGCCTTAAAGGCTTGTGGTTTTAGGGAATTTGTAAATCAAAAGATTTTAATTAGATTTTCTAAAAAATAAAAAAAATAAAGGTTATCCACAAAAAGAAAATAATTGTGGATTTCTTTTTAAAAAGGAGAAAAATGGCTCAATTTGAAAGGACAAAAATTGTTATGGGCGAAAATTTGATAAAAATAGAGAACGCGAATATCTGTCTATTAGGGGTTGGCGGAGTAGGTGGATATGTTCTTGAAATGCTTTATAGATTGGGTGTAAAGCATTTGACTATTGTAGATTGTGACAATTTTGAAGAAACAAATCTTAATAGGCAACTTTACTCGACTTATTCGTCATTAGGGCGTCCTAAGGTCGAAGTTGCGGGGACGCGTGCAAAAGAAATTAACGCGGATTGTGTCGTCATTCCTAAAAAAATCAAAATAAACGAAAGTACTTTGCCAGAAATTTTAAGCGGGCAAAATTACGATTTTGTAATTGATTGCATTGACGATGTTAGGGCTAAAATAGTGACAATTTTGTATTGCAATGAACATAATATCAACCTAATTTGCGCGATGGGAACGGGGAATCGATATAAAACTCCACGATTTGAAGTTATGGATTTATTTAAAACTTCTTACGACGGGCTTGCTAGAAAAATGCGCAACGAACTAAAAAAGAAAAATTTTCGCGGAAAAGTTAATGTATGTTGCACGTTAGAATCAACGGAAAAAACGACCGCCCTTGGGAGCGTTGTTTATTATCCGCTTATGTGTGCAGGTACTCTTGTAAGTTTTGTTGCAAATAAAATAATGGAAAAGTAAAAAAAATGACACTTTTTTTTGATAATGTGGATGTTGTCATATAAAATAGTTGGTGGGAGAGAAGATATGGAACATTTTTAAAAGGCAAAGGAAAATCTAGTCAATCTTGAAGCGTACGGCAAGATTGATAAAAAAGGCAAAATTAACCCGCGTAATTTTGAAATCACTTTGTTATAGATACTTTTTAAAAATATAAAAAAACGCACATTGTTTTTTGTTTTATTAGGTGACCCAAAAAGTTTTTAAAGGGTAAAAAAGTTTAAAAAAGAGAAAAAAAACAAGGAAAAAAAACAAGTAGAAAGCACTCAAATTAGCATTATTTTGTTTAAAATTACAATCTTATACAAATAAAATTAAATGTTTAAATCAAATGGGTTTTTCGTCACTGGCGAAAAAATATGAATATGCTCAACTTTCATTTTTTAACCCCTTACTAGTTTTTAGCAATTTACAAATTTAGGCTTTATAATTGCAATGAAAATAAAAAAAACTATTTTGATGATTTTTGTTTGTTATGAGTTAAAAGTGCGTTAATGTTTACTTTGTAATATGTTTAATGTGAAATTTTATAATTGAAACTAAAGTTATTACAAATTTTTGTAAAAACATATTTTTAAAATTGAGCCTTTTAAAAAACAAGTTTTTTTCTCCCAAATTAAAAGTAAAGTTCGCTAATTTTGGCGAAAAAAAAGTAATCGCAAACATTTAAAAGTAAAAAATCCCAAGGTTTAATAGCCTTGGGATTTTTTGTGTTTTTCAAATATAAATAAGATTTTTATAATGTATCTAAATCTAAAAAAGTATTATTTGTTGTATTATCTCAATGTAAATACAAGTAATTTTTAAAGTATAAAAAATATTTTTTTAAAAAAGACATATTTAACTTCTAAATTAAGTGCGTGTTTCTAGTGCTTTTTATTCTTCCACAATTCCTTCAACTTTTGTGGATAATTTTTCTGCTTCATTTATTTCAATTTTTTGTGCGCAAGTTGCGTCTAAGATGTCACTTAAACAAGATTTTACGAAGTCAGCGTTTGGTGTTTCAATGTCAACTCTTGTAAGTTTTGTTTTGAGCGAAATTTTGTTGTCTGTTTTGTATCCCCTAACGCTTGATACGATGTCGCAAACAAGGTTGCCGTTTCTTATAAGTTCTTTATCTTCCTTTTCGTCTAAATCTTCGAAAGCCAACTTGTAAAGGGAAATAGTGCCTAATTTTTCCTTATAAGTGTTTTGGTAAATCTCTTCGCAAATATGTGGAAGGTAAATGCCAAACATTTTGAGCATTTCAAGAAGAACGTGGTAAATTGCGTATTGACCACTTTCTTTTGCTTCTTTGCCGTGGGTTTCTTCGTTATATAATCTAACCTTTACGAGTTCGATGTAATTGTCGCAAAAATCCCAGAAAAACGATTCAAGTTCACTCATCGCAAGACCTACTTCGTAGGCGTCAAGGTAGTTTACAAACCTTGTTTTCATACTTGAGAATTTTGACATAAGCCACTTATCAATTGGAAGTAGAGTAGGTTTAGATTTTGGCTCGTAATTTTCAATAAACAACCACGCAAATTTTGATGCGTTGTACAATTTATTGACAAGGCGCGCGCCTAGTTTTAATTTGTCTTCACTAAAAAGAATGTCGCGCCCAAGACCGCCCGACGCCGACCAATATCTTACGACGTCCGCCGAGTAATTTGCAATAAGGTTTTCAGGACTCATTTTTGCATTTGACTTTCTTTTTGACATTTTTTCGCCCGCGCTAGCCATAATAAACCCGCTAATCATAACATTTTTCCAAGGAAGAATGTCGCTATGATAGAAAGATTTTACGATTGTGTAAAAGTCCCAAGTTCTAATAATGTCGTGCGCGTTTGGACGAAGTGACATTGGCATCATTTTCTTGTAAAACTCGTCACTAACTTTCCACTTTGTGTTGATTTGTGGGGTAACGCTACTTGTTGCCCAAGTGTCTAAGATGTCTTTTTCAGGCTCAAAATTGTGCCCGCCACAATGACTACACGTGCATTTTGGGGAAGAAACGAGTGGGTTGACAGGGAGTTCGTTCTCGCTTGCGACAACGACATTTCCGCAATCCTTGCAGTACCAAACAGGGAATGGTACACCAAAATATTTTTGTCTTGAAATGCACCAGTCCATCATTAAGTTTTCGACCCAATCAACATAGCGCGACTTCATAAATGAAGGATACCAATTGATTTTGTCGCCAAGTTCTAGCCACTTTTGCTTGTTTTCAAGAGTTTTAATAAACCATTGTTTTTTGAGTTTAATTTCCATTTCGGTTCCGCACCTTTCGTGCACGGAAACTTGGTGAACAATTGGGTCTTGTTTAATTAAAAGGTCGTTTTCTTTTAAATCTTCAATAATTTGAGCGCGCGCTTCAAGAGTTTTGAGCCCCGCATACTTTCCCGCGAGATTGGTCATACGCCCGAAGTCGTCGATAGCAACTTTGAGTTCTAGCTTATATTTTTTAAACCATTGTGTATCTGTTTGGTCTCCAAACGTGCAACACATAACGACGCCCGTGCCTTTTTCCATATCGACTTTATCGTCTTGCAAAACAGGAACATAAAAGTTGTACAAAGGAACACGAATTTGTTTTCCTAAAAGATATTTTCTTTTTTCGTCTTTTGGGTTGATAAAAATGCAGTCGCACGCACACAAAAGCTCGGGACGCGTCGTCGCGATTTCAATGTATTCGTCGCTGTCCTTTATGAAAAATTTTAGATAGTTAAAAGTGCTAGATTTTTCCACGCTTTCAAGTTCACTTTGTGCAATTGCGGTTTGGCATTTTGTGCACCAGAGGGCAGGCGCGTTGTCATAATAGACTTTGTTTTTCTTGTAAAGGTCAAGGAATGACGCTTGGCTTGTTTTTTGGCAATCTTTACTCACAGTGTGATAAAGTAGCGACCAATCGGCGCTATTTCCCGTTGAAATGAAAAGGTTTTTAAAGTCATTTTCGTACTTTAAAGCCGTTTCTTCGCACATTTTTCTAAAATCTTCTCTATCCACCGTGTATGCTTTAATTCCGCGTTCTTTTTCAACCAAAATTTCGGTTGGAAGCCCGTTGTCGTCAAAGCCAAAAGGATAGAAAACATTGTATCCACACGCTCTTTTAAACCTTGCGATAAATTCCGCTTGGTTGTAACTAAAAATGTGCCCCATATGAATTTTTCCGCTTACAGTTGGTGGGGGTGAGTCGATAGAAAAAACAGGCTTGTTGGACTTTTCGTCAAACTTATAAATACCCTTTTCTTGCCAAAAATCTTGCCATTTTTTTTCTTTTGTTTTGTAATCATATCTATTTTCTAGCATTTTTATTTTTCCTTTTGTTTTGTCAAAAATTTATTTTAAGATGTATTTTTATATAAGGTTTTTATTAACTTAATTATATCGTTGCCTTGTCTAATTATCAAATTGTGTATAGTTTGTCCTATATTTACAACGGTTCAAAGGACAACTGATTGAAGTTCAACTATCAAATTGTGAATAGTTTGTCTAAAAAGAAGTCACACAAATTTAAATTTACTAATTAACAGTTTGTGGAGCGTCTTTTAAACTTGTTGATGCCAAACATATTTATCCCAATCACTTCTTTATAAAGTCAAGGGTTACAGTTCCGTAGTTTCGCGAGTCATATACCTTTTGGGCGAATTTGTTATTTTGCAGGTCTCTAGGATGTTCCCAAACGATAATTCCGTCGTCCTTTAAAAGATTAAAGCGCAAAATTTTTTGGATAGCAATTTCCGCTAGTTCCGAGTCGTAGGGTGGGTCAATAAAGACAATATCAAATGTGTTTTCTTTAAAACTTTTCAGCGCGTCATAATAGTCTAAATTGTGCAAAAAGTAGCCGTCCGCGTTTATTTTATCCAAAAACTTTTTCAAGCTCACGATGTTTTGTTTGTTGTTGTCGACAAAGTGCGTTTCTTTTGCTCCACGACTTAAACATTCAATCCCAAGCGCTCCGCTTCCACAAAACAGGTCGAGCACAGTTGCGTCTTGAATGTTAAATTGAATGATATTAAACAAATTTTCTTTAATTCTATCAAGCGTCGGTTTTACAATTTCTTCTTTTGGGGAAGGGATGACAATTCCTCTATATTTTCCAGCAATAACTCTCATGTCCACTATTTTAGCCATTTTCAACCAATTTGTAAACACTTTTAATAGATAAATGAAAAAATTGAATAAAAAAGAAAGGTCTTTTTAAAACCAAAAAACTTGCCGTGGCTACATAAATGTTCATCGTGGCTAATATATAAGGATTACTATACTATTTATTACTTACCTAATATTTAAAATCAAAAAGGTCGTTTGGTGTAATGTCGAAGCGCTTGCAAAGGTAAACAATTTTTTGATAGTCGAGTTCAATTTGTCCTGTTTCGTAGTCGCTGTAATCCGATTGATACTTGTTAAGTTCTTTTGCAATGACCGCTTGTGAAATGCCCTTTGAGCGTCTAGCGTGTTTCAAATTTTTTCCTACCATTTTTGCTATACTTATGTTTTCGTTTTTTTCCATATTTTCTCCTTTTGTTTATGCATTTACAAGATTTATTCCCCTTTTTAAAACCGCTACACAAAAAGTCTTTGTTGTTTTAACGCTTGTTGCAATATTTAAAAATTTGATATAGGTTCAAACAACATTCAAATATGTTTTATTTGTCAAAAAAAGTATTTTTGACTATTTTTGTCGAAATTTGTCGAAAGACAACAAAATACGCCCCTTTTTATTTGAGGAAAAATTGCTACTTTCCTTTATTTAAACGGGAAATACGCCTTGTGAACACTTCGAAAAGTATTATAGAAATATGTTCTATATTTTTCTTGACATATAGGTTTTTTTTCTATATAATTACAATGTCAATAACATTAAACAAAACATTTCATATATTAGAAAAAGATTGAAATAAGTTTGAAATTTACGTTGACGCACTTGCAGAGTTGTTTTACTCTAAAAACTTACAAAAGCACTTTGACTAAATTTTTCATAATAGAGTTACAAGTGCTAAGTTTAAAATGGTTTTAAGTCTGGCGTGTTTAGAGTGTGCTAGGCTCAAAATAAAAAAGAATTTGCTCATCTTTTTCCTTGTTTTCTCTTGTGGCAAGGTGTGATGAGTAAATTCGTAAATAAAAAAGGAGAAAAAAATGAAAAAACTCAAAAACAAATTTTTAACCGTTCTTTTGTTTGCTCTTCTAATTTTACCTTGTATGCTCATTGTGACCGCTTGCGGAGCAGAGCATAAGGCAGTTGGCGAATGGTCAACGAGCGACACAAAGCACTGGCATACTTGCGTAGTGGAAGATTGCGAAGAAAAGTTCGAAGAAGCGGACCACACCATTAACGCTGAAACAAATACTTGCGATGTGTGTGGCTATAAAAAGCACGAAGCAAAGTCGGAGTGGATGAAAAATGACACGAAGCACTGGCACAACTGCAAAATAGCGGATTGTGAAGAAAAATTTAACGAAGCCGACCACACAATCAATTCAGAAACAAATATTTGCAATGTCTGCGGATATGAAAAGCACGAAGTTGCAAATGACACTTGGCTTAGTGACGCAGATAAACACTGGCACGGTTGCAAGGTTGAAGGTTGCACGGAAAAGTATGACGAAGCCGACCACTCTTTTGACGCGGAAAGCCACATTTGCCTTTGCGGAGAAGCAGAAGACACAATGACAGTTAAAGTCAAAACTGGCGACGCTTTTAAAGCGTACGCAAAAATTAAAGATGCAGTTGAGAATGCAGAAACTGGTTCCACAATTTATCTTTTGAAAGATGTTACTTTTGAAACATCGATGCCAGATAATAAATATGTATTTATTGATAATAAAGAATTAACAATTGATTTTGGTGGCTTTACTGCAACATCTCCAGTTTCAGGCTTTCAAGTCCAAAATGGCGGTAAATTGACAGTTTTAAATGGAAAACTTGAAGCACAAGCAAATGGTTTTTGGCTAAATAACGGCGAACTCACCGTTAAAAATGGATTTGAAGTCGTTGGAAATCTTGGCAAAAATAATGACAAAAGTGCTATCGTTGCTATAACTGGTTCAACTCTTAATTTTGCTGGAAAAGCGACTGCACAAGGTGAGTATGCAATTGGTGGAGTTGGCAATGAAGGTCAAGGCAATGTTAAAATTAACATTTTGGAAGGCGCGGAAGTTATAGGCGAAAATGTTGGAATTTATATGCCAAACAATGGACAATTGAATATTATAGGCGGAACTATCACTGCTAAAACTGCAGTTTATGTTAAAAGCGGAACAACCACAATTACAGGCGGAACGCTAAAAGCAACAGGTGATAAAGTTGCATACAACAAAACTAACAATGGTTGCAATGCAACAGGTGATGCTCTAATTATTGATGTTTGCTGTGATTATCCAGGCGGAAACCCAAGTGTTAATATCACTGGCGGAACATTCATAAGCGAAAATGCGGACGCAGTTGGTTATTATCATAAAAATGACACTTCTATATACAAAGCAGAAATTACAAATACAACAGAAGTTGAAGTTATTGACCATAATACAGAAGCGACAACTGCGGAATAAATAGTTTATCCACAAGAGAATATAATGCTAATTTTAGGATAACCTAAAAATTTTAACCCTTATTAGATAAATTTTCATCAAATCAAATTAAAAAAAGTCGAGACGATGTGCTCGATTTTTTTTTGCTAATTTGTTAAAAAAGTTCAAAAAGAAGAGTAAATGATATAAAAAGGGGTTAAAAAGAAGAAAAAAAAGTTAAAAATAAAAAAGAGAAAACGATAAAAAGGGAACTGTTTTAGTAGTTTAAAGATTTTTAACAAGAAAAACTCTTCCAAAAAAAAGAAAGAGTTTTAATAAGATATTCACAATTTAACTTTACTTTGTGGATAATTAGCCCATAAGACCTTTTGCTTGGCGGAACATATCTTCGACTACAATATCATAAATTTCGCCTAAGGTTGAGCAATATTCAAGCACTTTCCAAGGCTCATTTGTGTGATAGTGAATTTTAATAAGTTCGCTATCTCCAACGACGAGCAAGCAGTCACCGACGAATTTTGTGTTAAAATAATCCCTAATTTTTTCGTCGTCCAAATCTTTTCCGTCAATCAAAAGTTGTGTGTCATAACGATAGTTAAGTTCTTCATCTTCATCCATTTTAAATTTTCTCCTTTTTTTGCGTATCTTTGACGCTTACTGAATTAAATTACAAAAATGTTTAAAAAAAGCTATTTTAATTGACCTTTAAACTACATTTTCTTGTTTAACTCAAATTTCATAACTTCATTGTATAAAATATAAAAAAAGTTGTCAAATGTTTGGTTAAGATGTTGCAAATTGGATGTTTTTTATTAAAAAAGCAATATTTGTAAAAAGTTGTTTAATGAAAATTATCGTTTTAAATTAACAAACCCCTAATGTAGGCTTGCATTTTTTTGGGCGTTGTGGTTTAATTAAGTGTAAAAGGAGACTAAATGTTAGAAGTTAAAAACTTAGTTTATGAAGTTGTGCAAGACGGGCAAACAAAACGCATTTTGGACGATATTTCTTTTGTTGTGCCAGAAAAACAACTTTTAGTTATAACGGGTCCCAATGGGAGCGGAAAATCGACCCTTGCTAAAATTTTAATGGGGATTTTGTCGCCGACATATGGGCAAATTTTATGGGATGGGAAAGATATTACAAAACTTTCTATTTCGGAGCGCGCAAGAATGAGCTTTGGCTTCGCGTTCCAACAACCAGCGACCTTTAAAGGGCTCACTGTAAAAGACCTTATTGACATCGCAAGCGGGACAAAAAATAGTATTCCGAGTGCGTGCGAGTACTTGTCTCGCGTCGGACTTTGCGCAAGGGAATATATTTCGCGCGAAGTAGACAACAAGTTGTCGGGCGGGGAGTTAAAACGCATTGAACTTGCCATTCTTCTTGCAAAAAACAGCGAAATCAATATTTGCGACGAGCCAGAAGCGGGCATTGATTTGTGGAGTTTTGACGCGCTCGTTAGACTTTTTGAAAGCGAACAAAAGACATTTCTTGTTATCAGCCACCAAAAGCGCCTTATTGAAATTGCGAAAAAAGTTATTTTACTTAAACGCGGAAGAATTGAAGGCGAAGGAAGTTTTAGTGAGATGCGACCACTTCTTGAAAACCAAACTTGCGGAAAATTAAGCGAGGTGCAAAATGGATAAAATTGACAAGATGTTACTAGAAAAAATAGCCGATTTGCATGGCGTTCCACAAGGTGCATACAATATTAGAAAAAACGGCAAATTGGAAGCGCGCGCCGTCACAGATGAAATCAACATCGTTTCAAAAAAGGACAAGGACGGCATTGACATTATAATTAAAGAAGGTACGCGAAATAAAAGTGTGCATATTCCAGTCATATTAAACGCTGTTGGAATGCAAGACAAGGTCTATAACGATTTTTATGTGGGCGACGACTGTGATGTTTTGATTGTCGCAGGGTGCGGGGTTCATAATAGTGGTGACAAAATGTCGTCACATAACGGTATTCACACCTTCCATGTGGGGAACAACTCGCACGTTAGATATGTTGAAAAGCATTTGGGCGTAGGAAAGAAAAACTCGGAAAGAAATCTCGACCCAGTGACTGTTGCTTACATTGGCAAAAATTCCAAACTTGAAATGGAGATGATTCAACTTGGCGGTGTTACAAATAGCACAAGGACAACGACCGCTGTCGTGGGCGACAAATCTAGCCTTATCATAAAGGAAAGTTTACTGACGCAAAATAACGAAAAGGTCAAAACGCAATTTGATGTTGAGTTAAAGGGCAAAGATTCTAAGACGGATGTTGTGTCGCGTGCCGTGGCGCAAGGAAAGAGTGTGCAAGAGTTTGTCAGTAATGTTGTGGGAGAAAATGCGTGTTTTGGGCACGTTGAATGTGACGGAATTTTAAGCGACAGGGCACAAATCACATCAACGCCAAAAATTGTCGCAAAACACAAGGACGCACTTCTCACCCACGAAGCGTCGATAGGCAAAATTTCCGAACAACAACAAATAAAACTTATGACTTTGGGACTAAATAAAGAAGAAGCGGAAGAAAGAATTATTCAAGGCTTTTTGCAATAAAAAAACAAGGCAAGATTAAATCTTCTTGCCTTATTTTTTTGAGTGTGGTTTGTAGTTATGACATTTTTGCAACTATAGTTTTATGTTTAATTTTTGATAAATTTTAGGGAGCAAAATATTTTTGTGTATTGCTTTTAGTTGTTTTTCGACTTGTAAGTTGGCATTTATTTTAGATAGCCATATTTTTTTGCTTTTTTAAAGTGTTTTTTTAGCAACCGTTTTATTTGATTTTAAAATTAAATTTCTCTTTCAAGTGTAATGCCTTCTTTAAACCCGCAAGGCGTATTACATTTAAACCCGCTTGTGCAACGCGCGCCTTTATTGTATTTTTCAAGGGTTGCCTTTAATTCAAGGTCGTCGGTGCTTTCTATATACTTTTCAAGAGTTGCTTTTGTTTGGTCGTTGATTTCAAGTTGTGCACAAGTGCAAAGGCGTTCTTTCATTTTTAATATAAAATTTTCAGGAGTTCCGCGCTCGTAAATTTGCACAAGTTGACCTTGTGGCGTCAAATCTTCAACTTTAATCATATCTTCAAGCCATTTTGATTTTAAGAAGTCGTCATTTTGAATGATTTTTGGAATGTAATACGATTTTTTATCGATTTCCTTCATTTCATAATTTAGAGTTCTATGCCTTTGTGCTTGCGCAAGTTCAGCAAACGAGCCTAAATATTTCGTCGAGTAAACATCGCCAAAATATTCGACGCGGTCTTTTTTGCCAATTAAACTGAATCCGCGTTCGTCCGCTAGGTCAGCTATTTTGTGATCCACTAGGCGCTGTTTTTCAAGGAAATCACAAAAGCAGTCTGCGGTGCTTTTTAGTTTTCTAATAAGTGGGCTAGGGTGCTTGTCAATATCTTTTAGCCAAGTATAAAGGTAGTTTAGTTGTCTAAAAGATGTTGTGTAGGCAAGAGAAGTGTTGGTGTAGACGGACATAAAATATCTCGCGTTTTCTTGGGCAAGTTTCTCCACGCGCTTGTTGTCAAAATAAGGAACATCACCGTACTTATCATTGATAAGTTTGACAAAAATCTCTTTCCACTTGACAAACAAATCAAGTTCAATGCCCTTAACATCCATTTTTGTGTATCGCGCACTTTTTTCGCTTGTTGTGTAAACCTTTTCGTTGTTTAAAAGCATTGCAAACATTTTTGGAACGTCTTGCAAATAAAGAGTTATGTATTCGTGGTCAAAAACGCTGTGGTGGCGGTTTTCCTTGACCATTTCAGCACGCCTTAAAGTCTTTGACTCGGGTTTATTTATGACGTCTTGCAAGGTGCCAGACATATAGCAAATGCCCGCAAGTTCGCCACCCATTTTGTTGAATTTTTCTGGGACATTCTCCGCCCCAAAGTTTGTTGTCGCGTATACTTCAAATTCCATTTTTTCTTCCTTTTGTGTGTTAAATCTCAGCCAATTTTCAAAGCACTTCATTAGACTTTGCGAATAAAAATATTTTTTATCACATTTATTATAGCACATCTTTTTAAAAAGAAAATATGTTTTTGATTGCATTTTAATAAATATTTTTAAAATACGGACGGAGTTAAAATTGTATAAACGAATTAAATGAAATAATTGTTTTGCGCAAAAGACCTTTTATGATAAAATGTTTTTGATTATGAAAAAATTGTTATTAGATTTAAAAATAAAAAAAGAACTTAAACGCTTCCAAAATTTTAAAAAGAATTATGTTTTTTGTAAAAAAGAAGTGGAAAAAGTGGGCGAAAAATATTTTTGCGACGGCGAGTGCGTTAGGGAAAACAACGAAAGTGAGTTCGTTGGCGAAACGGAAAAATTTGTAAATGTTGGCTACAAACTCCACGGCGCTTTGCCTAAAATTTTGTCCAATCTTTTTCCCTACACTTTTTATTTTAAGGGACATATTTTGCACTCGGCGGAAAGTTTTTTTCAAGGAATAAAGTTTAAAAATAAAAAAGCACAAAAGTTGGTTTTTCTTTTAAGCGGACTTGACGCAAACAACATAAAAGCGGGGCAAGACTACGATTGGACAGCGGATAATACAATATATTTTTGGGGCAAGCCATACAAAAGGAATAGCAAAGAATACGAAAATTTGGTCGACGAACTCTACATAAGCCTTCTTCAAAATCCGCTTTTTGTTGACGCATTAAAGGCTGTAAAAAATCGTCACATCTTGCACCTTCTTGGCGAACAAGACCCTTTAAAGACTGTTTTTACCCGCCAAGAATTTGAAAGAGAACTTAACTGCCTAAAAGATTATTGCCTGATATACAAGTAACAACTTTTAATAGATATTTAATTTTTATTTTGCTTAAATTGTTGACTTATTTTTAATTCTAGGTTAAAAAAATTAAGTAACTTATACCATACCAAAACTAAATAGAGAACTAAAACATACAGGTGTCACAGGTGACAACCAACCGCATTATACCATACCAAAACTTAATAGGGAAACAAAACTAGAGGTTTAGGTGGTTGT
>CALBHW010000006.1 GCA_937893125.1 uncultured Clostridia bacterium | reverse complement strand
GTAAGAACTTTTGTCGCAAAAAAGAAAAAAAATAGACTAGGCAAAACAATTGTAGCCCAAACTTTTAGACCTACAAATGACGCTTCAACATATTGTGTCGGTTTAAATGAAACGATAAAAATTATACAAAGTAAGGTAATGGAAAGTAAAAATTCATAATTTGCTTTAAAAAATTGGCCAATTTTTGACTTTTTCATAATAATTATTATTTTTGTAGCAAAAAAAATATGTAAAATTGTTTGTAAAAAAGGACAATTTTTACCTATAATAAAATAGTAGGAGTTTTAAATGTCAAAAAAAATTGGACTTGTTTTAAGCGGTGGCTCGGCGTATGGATTTGCGCATATTGGAGTTATAAAAGTTTTAGAAGAAAATGGAATAGATATAGATATAGTGGGTGGAACGTCAATGGGAGCGATTGTTGGCGGGCTTTATTCTGCAGGTGTTACAATCGAAAAAATGGAAGAAATTTTGACTAAGTTTTCTAGGAAGCAAATCGTCGATATAAACCTTTTTTCTCTTGTTGATGACGGGCTTTTGTATGGTAAAAAAGTAACCAAGTTTATAAACAAAATTATTGGTGATAAGGAAATTGAAGATTGCGATAAGCAGTTTTTCTGTATTGCGTCTGACCTTGTTTCTGGTAAAAAATATGTTTTTGACAAGGGACATCTTACAACTGCAATTCGCGCAAGTATGTCTATTCCTGGAATTTACAAACCAATTAGACAAGACAAAATGGTACTAGTCGACGGCGGTTCGAGCGACAATCTTCCAGTTCAAGATGCTAGAGAACGTGGCGCCGATATTGTAATCGCGGTTGATGTGTGTTCTTTCTATAAAAAAGAAAACAATTTAAAGTCGGCAATAGATATTTTAATTAGTTCTTGCAATCTTACGGTTTCCAACCTTGTTAAGGCACAGGTGGATAAAGGCGATGTTTATATTAAAATCGACCAACCAAATGTGTCGTTCACTAAATTTAGTGCGGAAGATGCTAAGAAATCTATTGCATATGGAGAAAAGATTGCTAGAAAAATGTTGCCAGACATTTTAAAGGTTGTAGAAGAGTGCGTTAAATAGCATGAAGTTACAATTACTTAAAATAAAACAGTTAGCATATCTTACCTAAATCTTTTAGGAATTACTACCAAAAAACTTGTTATTAAATTTTATATTTTAAATTGATTGAAACAAAAAAGGAGACAAAAGTGTTTAATGTACAAAGCCTAATAAAGAAAGCGAAAAAGCTCAACAAAACTATTGTTTACCCAGAAGCAGAGATAAGCGATAGAGTAATAAAAGCCGTTGAATATGTTTTAAGGCATAAGATTGCCAATGTTATTTTACTTGGAGATGAAGAAAGAATCTTATCAAAATCAAAACATCTAAAAGGTGCGGTTATTATAAACCCTGAAACAAGTGAACTGACAGAAGAGTTCGTTGCAAAGCTCGTCGAGCTAAGAAGCAAGAAAGGTGTTGATGAGAAAAAAGCAAGAGAACTTTTAAAGGATAATAACTATTTTGCGTCTATGCTTGTATATTCGGGGTTTGCTGACGGATACTTGGGAGGTGCAGAGAACACAACAGCAAATACTCTTAGACCCGCCCTTCAAATTATAAAAACAAAGGAAAATGTTAACATCGTATCTTCTTGTTTTATGATGTTAGGTAAAAGCGGTTATGGCGAAAACGGTGTTGTTTTTGTATCAGATTGTGCTTTAAATGTTAATCCAACAGCGAGTGACCTAAAGGATATAACTCTGTCAACAGTCAAAACTGCAACCAGCCTATGCGGAATAAATCCGAATGTAGCGTTATTATCTTATTCCAGTTTTGGAAGTGGGGGAGATAGCGACCCAACAATTCTAAAAGTGAGAGAGACGTTGAACCTTATAAAGTCAGAAGATTTAAAACTGAACGTAGACGGAGAAATGCAACTAGATTGCGCTATCGTTAAAGAAGTTGCAAAAAGAAAGGGAGCAGGAAGCTCCGTTGCGGGCAAAGCAAATGTCTTAATTTTCCCAGACTTGAATGCAGGCAACATTGGCTACAAACTTATGGAAAGATTTGGAAAAATGGACGCTGTTGGAGTTATAATGCAAGGATTCAAGAAGCCTGTAAATGACCTTTCGCGTGGCTGTAAAGTAAAAGATATAGTTCTTATGACCGCTATCACTTGTATTCAGGCGTCACAGAACTAGTATAAGGTGGCGGGACTCTATTTTATTGTTTTTTGCTTTTTCAGATAAATTTTAATTAAATACTCAATTTTTGTTGCATTTTTACTCAAAAGGTGTTATCTATTTATGTGGGCGACAGTTAAAAAACGCGTTTTATCACTTATTTATTCCACTAAAAATGGCTTAAATATGCAAATTATCGCGTTTTTTGCTTTGATTTTTTGCTACAATTTGATATAATAAGTGCTAGAACACAAAAGGAGTTATTTATGAAAATTTTAGTTATAAACGCAGGTAGCAGTTCAATCAAATATCAACTTATTGATATGGATGGAGAGAAGTTACTTGCAAAAGGTTTAGTTGAAAGAATCGGGAGTTCTAGCGCACAACTTACACATAAAGTTAATGGTAAGGCGGTTGAGGTTAAACGACCTATGAAAGACCATTCTGAAGGTTTGGAATTGGTCCTTAAAATGCTTGTTGATAAGGAAAACGGAGTTATTTCTTCACTTGACGAAATCAGTGCAATCGGGCACCGCGTTCTTCATGGAGGTGGGAAATACGGGGAAGCGACGCTTGTTACACCTGAAGTTATGAAGGATTTAAAGAGCTTTATTCCTCTTGGACCTCTTCATATGCCAGCAAATATACAAGGTATTGAAGCGTGCCAAAAGGTTATGAAAGGTAAGAAAAATGTCTGTATTTTTGATACCGCTTTCCACGCAACAATGCCAGACTACGCATATAGATATGCCGTTCCTTATGCTTGGTACGAAAAATATGGAGTTAGAAAATATGGTTTCCATGGTACAAGTCACGAATATATAGCAAAAGAACTTGCAAAGGAAATGGGAAAAGATATTTCTCAACTTAGAATTATCTCTTGTCATATCGGAAACGGCGCGAGCGTAGCAGCTGTAAAATACGGCAAATGTGTAGATACATCTATGGGCTTTACGCCACTTGAAGGGCTTATGATGGGAACAAGAAGCGGTGATATCGACCCTGCTGTTGTTGAGTTTATTATGGATAAGGAACAAGAAAATGTCGTTGACGTTTTAAACGCTCTCAACAAAAAAAGTGGGCTTCTTGGCGTTACAGGGATAAGTAACGACATCCGTGACATTATAAAGGCAAAAGAAGACGGAGACGATAGGTCAAGACTCGCTATTGATATGTTCTGTTATTCAATCAAAAAATATATCGGCGCATACTCAGCGGTTATGGGCGGTGTCGATGCTATTGCTTTCAGCGCTGGGACAGGCGAAAATAGGGCAGACATCAGAGAACAAGTTATGGACGGGTTGGACTATCTCGGTGTCGCTTTTGACAACGATGAAAACAATAATTTTGTCCGTGGTGTCAACTATAAAATTTCAAAAGACAGTTCAAAAGTCGCAGTTTATGTAATCCCAACAGACGAAGAAATGAGCATCGCTCGTCAAACCAAAGCTGTTGTCGAAAGAGCATAAATAAGGTTTTCATCACTTACAAAGAAGGATTTATTATGGAAGAACTTACTATGCAAAAATTGGTTGCATACTGCAAAAATAGGGGATTTGTATTCCCAGGCAGTGAAATCTACGGGGGGCTTGCTAACACTTGGGATTACGGTCCACTCGGAGTTGAACTCAAAAATAATATTAAACGCGCTTGGTGGGATTATTTTGTTACAAAAGACGAAAATAGTTACGGTGTAGACTGTGCAATTCTTATGAACCCACGCGTGTGGGAAGCGAGCGGACATGTAGCTTCGTTTTCTGATCCTAAAATGGACTGTAAAAACTGTAAAACTCGCCACAGAGCAGACACTTTAATTGAAGACTATAATACAAAACACGGCATTGAAATGGCTGTTGACCTTATGAGTAAAGACGAAATGTCTAACTACATAAAAGAACACAATATCAAATGCCCAAACTGCGGAAAGTGTGATTTTACTGAAATTAAAAACTTCAATTTGATGTTTCAAACAAAAAGAGGAGTTACCGAGGACAACAGTGATGTGATTTATCTCCGTCCAGAAACTTGTCAAGGCGAATATGTTAATTTTCTTAATGTCCAACGAACAATGCGTGCAAAAATTCCATTTGGAATAGGTCAAATTGGGAAATCGTTTAGAAATGAAATTACTCCAGGAAACTTTATTTTTAGAACAATTGAATTCGAACAAATGGAATATCAACTATTCTGTAAAGAAGGGCAAGACGAGAAGATTTTTGACGAATACAAACACAAAGTTATGAAATTTTATCACACTCTTGGTCTCCCAGAAGAAAAACTCCGTTTTAAGGATCATGACAAGCTTGCGTTTTATGCAAAGGCTGCTACTGATATCGTTTTCCATTATCCATTTGGATGGGAAGAGCTAAATGGAATTCATAATAGAACAAATTATGATTTGACACAACATCAAAAATATTCAGGCAAAAATATGCTTTATACAGATCCAGTTACTGGCGAAAAATTCATCCCATATATCGTTGAATTTTCCGTAGGTGCCGATAGACTGTTCCTAACACTTATTGCTAACGCTTACACGGAAGAAACTCTTGACGATGGCGAAACAAGAGTCGTTCTTAAAATTTTACCAAGACTTGCACCAATTAAAGTTGCGGTTTTGCCACTTCAAAAGAATTTAAGCGAAAAAGCACACGAGGTTTTCAAAGGGCTCCAAAAAGATTTTGTGTGTGACTATGACGAATCGGGCAGTATCGGGAAAAGATACCGACGCCACGACGAAATCGGGACGCCACTTTGTGTCACAATTGACTTCGACACACTCGAAGATAACACGGTTACAGTTAGAGACCGCGACACAATGAAACAAGATAGAATTAAAATAGAGAACTTAAAAAGTTATATTACTTCTAAGATATTTGGAGATAATTAAAAGGTATTTAACTATTTTGGTTAAAAAATTTGTATTATCGGAAGTTTTGTCGGGGAACTTGCTCACCAGCAAAACTGATGTTTATTCAAACCAGTGATGCCACAACTTGTTGTGGATTTGAGTTCAGCAAATTGATTTACAAACATTGAGAGCAACGCAACATCACATAGTTTATATTATCGGAAGTTGAGTCGGAGAGTTTACTCTCCAGCGAGACTGATGGTTATTCAAATTGGAAGTGCAAAGTATAGCTTTGCAAGTGCGTTAGCACAAATTTTGAACTCGTTTCAAAATTTACTTCCTATAATTTATATTTTAGGAAGTCGAGAGTTATACAATGCTTGCATTGATAAGACCGAGACGACGACAAATACACACTGTGTGTTATTTGCACGAAGTGTACAAGAAAGAATAAAATTCTTTCTTGAAATTTTAGTGAAACTAAAATTAAATAACACATAGTTTATATTAGATTCTAAAAGGAAAGTTTAAAATGAGAAAAGTTGTTATTTACACAGACGGGGCTTGTTCAAACAACCCTGGGCCAGGTGGTTATTGTGCTATACTTATGTGTGACGGGGTTGAAAAAGTCGTCACAGGCGCGGAACTTTATACGACGAATAACCGTATGGAACTTATGGGAGTTATAAAAGGGCTAGACGCACTTAGACGCAAAAGTGAAGTTGATATATATAGCGACTCCGCATACGTTTGTAACGCCATTTTGCAGGGCTGGCTTGAAAATTGGCAAAAGAAACATTGGCGAAATAGCACTAAACATGAAGTCCTAAACAAAGATTTATGGATAAGACTTTTAGAAAAACTCAAATTTCATAAGGTCACTTTCCACAAAGTCAGAGGACACGCCGATAATGAACTAAACAACAGGTGCGACAATCTTGCTAGAAGACAAATTTTAAAAATGTTGAAGAAAGAAGAAAAGAAATCTAATGCAAAACCTGTTGCAGAAGTAATTGAAGAGCCCGTTGAGGCAGACGCAGAATAATTTATTTTTCTTCAAAACGCATTAAACATCTCATTTTAATCTAATTTTGAGATATTTTAGACATATTATAGTAAGATTAGTTGTGGCGCTTATTTTCCCACAAAAACGAAAATCGTCTATATGTCTTTTATCACAAAAATTAAGCCTCCAAATTTTGGAGGCTTTTTGTATGTGTTTAAAGGAATATGAAAATTAGTTTTAAGACATTTTTTTGAACACAAATCCAAATTGAAATTATTATGATTGTTTATTAACAAAATAGATTTTGCCTTTAAATAGATTTATTGATATATTCAAAAAAATATTACTTATATAAAACTTCTAAAAAACTAGGGGTTAAAATTACATTATATCTCTTTTCTTAAAAACAGAGTATGAAACGACATTTAAAATAACTATTAAGGCAACAATAATACTTGCTGTAACAAAAATGTTTGTTCCGTTAAAAACAGGGGAATAGAAAATTTTTGATAGTGCTATGCTTGTGTTGCTATTTGTAAAACTTCCACCAAAATATTTGAATAAATCTATGTTAGCAAAGATATTATATTTTATCCAATTTGCGCCTCCAGAAGCAAAGGTGACTGCAATGTTTGCAATGTAAATTCCACAAGAAACACAAATAGAAGCAATATAAGATTTAAATAAAACTGAAATTGCGATTGCCATCAAAGAGTAAATATATACTTTTATCATTAAGCACACTAGGTAAATAATAAATGCAAGCCAAATAGGTAAAGAAAATGCTATAGTACTGTTAAAAATCATTAAAGTAATAGGGAATGATATCCCGTAAAGAAAGTAGCCCACAATAAAAGAAACAACAGTTGCGACTAAGGTAAATAAAAATGCGATAAGCATTGTGGCAAGTATTTTTGCTGAAATAATTTTGCATCGTTTATAAGGCTTGACACATAACAATTTTATCGTTCCATCAGAGTATTCTTTTGCAATCATCGATGCACCTATAATAACTGTAAAACAAATAACCAGAATACTCATTATTTCAAGAGAAAAGTAAGCATAATCAAAGGCGCTAGCTTTCTCACCAAAAGAAGACATATTGTTAAAAGAAAGATTTTCTGCTACATCACTGTCAACCATATCATTGTCTAAAAGAAAGTTGCATTTAGTAACATATTCTTGTATCTTATATCGGTTATAAGTCTCAAATCCTACATTTTTTATGATATAATTTGTGCTTTTAGATTGCGTAATATGTAACAAGACTTTATTTTTTGTACTTTCAATATTATTGTGTTCAGAATACAAATACGAAAAGGAAAGGTCACTCATTTTTGTTCTATAAAATTTTCCAGCATTTATCTCGACATCACTTTCGGCGCTAGAGTGCAAGGAATTCATTTCATTTAAAAGATTATTTTTATATTCGCTTTTTATCGTCTTAAAATTATTTAAAATGGTCGACAACTCTTCATTCGAATACTCAAGCGAATCCAATTGACCTATGTACTTAATTATATTTGGGACATACAGATTATACTCTAAATCTTGATCGAGGCCTTTAAAGTCGTTCCAATCTTTTCCTCCGCTAAAATTTTGCAATTTACGCTTTAAAGCGGTAATTTCTGCTACAAGCTTATAATCTAGTTGTTCGGTTGCAAGAATAACAGGAACAAAATAGTCATTCATACAACTCTTATATTTGTTTTCTATTTTTTCAAGATCATTTATCATTAGGGTTTGCAAAGATATATATCCATCGTTTCCATTTGCTTTTTCATTTTGAACTGCAGACGAAAATCTAGCTCTATCATTACTTAGCTTATTTCCCAATGCAACCAATTCTTCCTTAAAATTTCCATTACTTGAAATTAAATTAAGAATTGCATTTTCTATTTTTAATTTTTCTTCACCTTGTTTTTGTTTGGCATTCTGGAAAGATTGATAGCAAGCAGTCACACTTGTTGTATCTAAATTTACATTTGACAAGCGATTAACTCTTTCTGCTGGTGTAAAAATAGAAGGGAATATAGCAAGCGCAAAAATAAATAAACCCGTCAAGAAATACATTATGGGGCTATGAAATAACTTATAGATTTCACCTTTAAAAAGCTTATTCATTTATTTATCTCCTATTTTTGCAGGAAGCAATCTTTTGTTGACTGTGTCTAAAAAGACATCTTCAAGCGATTTAGTTGCAGATGTGATGGAATAGACTGAAATGCCATTTGATACAAGTAAAACGGTCACCTCTGGTATTTTTTCTTGTGGTAGATCAACAGTAAGAGTATTTTTAATAATTGAGATTTTTCTTTCGCCATACTTTTGAGAAATAAGTTTGCCTGCATAATTAGGGAAGTTAACCTTAATCATAATGCTATTATTTTCATCGTAATTTTTTAAATTATCAATTGATCGGATACTTTCAAGGTCACCTTTATTTACAATTGCAATCGTATCACACATAAGTTCCATTTCCGCCAAATTGTGACTGCTTATAACTATAGCAATTTTATTTTGTGTAGCAATTTTTCTTAAAAAATGTCTAATTTCAATAACACCTTGCGGGTCAAGTCCATTTGTTGGTTCGTCTAAAATTAAAAGTTTTGGATCGTTTATTAAAGCGCACGCAATACCCAAGCGTTGCTTCATTCCAAGCGAATATTTATATACTTTGTCTTTTATTCTATTCTTTAACCCAACAACTTCAACGACTTCATCAATTTTTGCTCGCCCAACATTTTTGTAAAGGGAAGCATAGTATTTTAAATTATCAAGCCCAGACATATTTTTATACATTTGTGGTGTTTCAATAATGGCTCCAACTTGTGCAATCGCTTGTTCAAATTCGTTTTTTATTGAAAAAGTGTTTATTAAGACATCGCCTTCATCCATTTTTGCCAGTCCAGTTATCATCCTTATCGCTGTCGTTTTTCCAGCACCATTTGGTCCTAAAAATCCAAAAATCTCTCCTTCACGAACTTCAAAGGAAAGATGGCTTACGGCGACAATATCACCAAATTTTTTTGATATGTTTTTTACACTTAAAACAATATTATTCAAAATTAAACTCCCATTTAATTGTTATATTTTCCAGTTTTATAGAGAAGGTGATGTATAAGACTATACACAATAAGGTTTGAAGACATAAGAATAGGAATCAACCAATAACTCAGAAACTCTTTTTGTGCAAGGCTCTGCATCCCACACAAAAGGCAAGTTGCAAATGTTATTATACATAAAAACAAGAAAACAATAATCATTTTTGTGATAATTTGTTTAATATTTGGCTTAATTTCAATCAATTTAAACCTATCAAACATATTTTCAAGAGAAACGACAAGCGACAAGCAAACAGCAAGTGACGCGCCCAAAAAATAGACAAGGGATTGCCCACTAACTATATTATTTGAATTTTTCAAAAATATATAGCAAAATATAACTTCAATCAACATAACAAAGGAAACAATCCACGATGTATGCATTCTTAGTCTGTTTACATCGACATATGTGTTTTTATTGCTTTTATTTTGTGAACTGTCATGCATTTTTAACCTAAGTCCTTGCAAAGAAAATTGTTCTTGCATTACTTTTATATTTTGTTGAGAAGAAATGTGCGAATTTGTCGCAATAAGTTCATCAAGTTCGCTTTTATTTTTTGACATTCCTTTTTTTTCTTCCACTTTGGCAGAAGGGAATATCTCTTTGAATGTAAAGAACTTATTTTCTTCGTATGGGTCGGTCAATTTTGAAGAATTGTACAGTTGTCCAATAATCATTTTATAATCATTTGATTTTGACTCGTCTACGGTGTCATTTGATAAAGCGACTTCGTCATTCCAAACTATTTCCTCGTCTTTTTTTGTGTAGTTTTGCTCTAAACTGCCAGTCTCAGTCTGCAAAAGCTCTTCATTATTTTTGTTCTTTGTTGAGAAAACATCATTTTCAAAGTTACTTTCATCATTATGAATACTTTTTTCTTCAAAAATCACATCATTTTCTTGGTTTTTACCTTCATCAGTCACGAAGTTTTCACTGGTGGTACTATCTGATGATAGGGAAGGTTCTGCTGTTTTTTCATTTTTATTTGGCGCATCAAAAGAAAAGTTTAGGGAAAAATTGTCATCCGTTTCGTCGTCATTTATTTGCTCAACATCTCCGCCGAAAACAGACGCTCTTGTTATTGGTCTTTTGTTTTTGTTTTGAAAAGAATTATCACTAGTTTCAGAGTGATTTTCTTCTTGTATTTCATTAAATTGATTTAATTTGTCAAAATAATCAGAATCAGTATTTTCCGAAGTTTCCTTTAAAGGCTCAATATCTTGACCATGCTTATCCATTCCTTCATATTTATTTTTATAAACTTCAACTTTATCCGTATTTCTAGAACTGTCCTTTACAAACTTGATATTCTGATTAAAAAGGTCATATTGAACAAATGAATTGTTATCACTTTCCGTTTTTGTCTCATCAATATATTTAATGTCTTTTTTAGGTGCAAGATTAAATAAGTTGCCTTGACTAACAACTGTAACACGGTCAGAACTTTGGGCGCTACTTACGAAATTTTCATCATTTTCAAAATCATTCAAAGGAAGATTCTTCATCAACTCTTCCATTTTACCATCAGCGTCATCGCTTTCATTTTCTATCAATTCTTTTCCTTGTTCGGTTAAAGAATAATAGTGTCTTTTCCCG
>CALBHW010000005.1 GCA_937893125.1 uncultured Clostridia bacterium | reverse complement strand
CATCCCCTATACTCGTCACACTATCTGGTATCGTTATACTTGTTAAACCACTACAATAATAAAAAGCATCATCCCCTATACTCGTCACACTATCTGGTATCGTTATACTTGTTAAACCACTACATCCAGAAAAAGCAGACCTCCCTATACTCGTCACGCTATCTGGAATAACAGAAGTATTACAACCTTGAATTAACGAATTGTCTGATTTCTTTATAAGACAGTTTCCCGAAGAATAATAAGTAGGGTTATTTGCCGACATCGTTATACTTGTTAAGCCACTACACCTTTGAAAAGCATCATCCCCTATACTCGTCACACTATCTGGTATCGTTATACTTGTTAAACCTCTACAGTATGAAAAAGCATACCCCCCTATACTCGTTACGCTATTTGGTATTGTTATACTTGTTAAACTACTACAAAAATAAAAAGCATTATCCCCTATACTTGTCACACCCGCTGGTATATTCATATATGTTAGATTTGAACAATAACAAAAGCAATCGCTAGAAATGGTAATTATACTATTGGGCAATTCAACCCATGTTAAATTGTCGTTATAAGCAAATATTGTTCCATCTGTATCTTCTGTCGGGGAACCAACCATAAAAACATAATCAGATTTTCTCTTGCTTTGTTTTAAAGAAGTTGAACTTGATGTCTCTTCTAAAGTGGTAATAGAATTTGGAATAATTGCAACTGAAAATGTATTTGTTTCCTCTGCGCTCCATCCTTCAGCCACTTTATATATTTGTTGTGGCAATGAAATAATAGAATGTGAAAAAATTACTTCGCCACTTAACTGCCCAACGGTCGTTGGTACACTTGTGTGCGTTGGAGTCATAAAGGTTGCATAAAGGGTTGTGTTGTCGGTTGGAGTGTCGTACCAAGATTCGCACGCGGGATTGGAGTCGGTGCCTAGTCCTGAAATGTAATAAGTTGTACCTGGGTCGGTATAACCTGTTGTTCCGACAACGGCGGAGTTAGTTGCAAAATAGTAAAATTCGGAGCCGTTAGAGTTTGTTAGGTCAGCAAGGTTTGTAACCGAACCATTTGAAATTGTTGGGGTTATTCCTGTTATCTTAAATTTTGATTTGTCACTATTATAGACAACTGCACAATTTGCAGAGTTAATTTTACAATTACCAGAACTATTTGCAAAACTGATTGCAACTTTTTCGTCGCTTCCACTTGGAGTTTTGCCACCGTCTTTGGTGAGAGCCCAATTGAGAGAACCGCTTAGGTTGGCGTTACGGGCGGTATTGGCGATGTGAAGTTTGATTGAATATGTTGTTGATTTATCTGGGGTTACTTCTATTGGCATTGACATTGTGTCTGTGTATGCCCCGTCGTTAAGAGCGTAGGAAAACTCAATGTTACTTGCACTGGTTGAACTGTCTTTATATTCGAGTGTTGCATAGTAAGTCGCAACGGCAGTAAATGTATATGTAACGATTAAGTCTTGCTCAGCAGTGAGTGCAATATTACTTTCTGTTGGGTTAAGCAGACTTGTTGTTGTAGGTGCGGTGGATAGGAAATTTACTGTCTTACTCCCACTACTTGTGACCATATCAGTTGTAGATATAACAGCACTTGTATTTTTATTTACCTTGCTATATTTAGCACTTACTGTGCCTTCTATATCAGTCGCGACATACAAAACGCTTACACTTGTGCCTACTCCTTGCGTTCCACTTGCTAGAACTATAATTGTAGCAATAAGCCCCGCTACAACTACTAAACATATTGAAAATGCAACTATCATTCCTTTTTTGTTCATAATATCTCCCCTATTATCTTTTGTTTTTTGCAAACAATTTATCCATTTGTTATACTTAATTTCAGTTAGGCATTTACTTAATTATTATAGCAATATTATTGTAGACAAGTCAAATGATTTTTTGAAAGCCTACATTTCGCTTATATATTCATTTTACCCCCCCCCCCCCCCCCCCCCCCCCAAAAACCTCAAACCATCTTTTTCTTATATATTTG
>CALBHW010000004.1 GCA_937893125.1 uncultured Clostridia bacterium | reverse complement strand
GGCAACCAAAGTATGATATGGAATAGCTTTTTTATTAAGTAAATATGTTTTTTAGGTATACACATCTTTTATATGTATATACTTTTGACAAAATGGTGAAAAAAGAATACAATACTAGTAATAGTTTCGCTTTTATGAGAAAGGGTGGGCTAAAACTGGCGTTGTATTTTTTTATGATTACAAATGCAATGCTGGGCGTGTTTTGCAAAAATTAAGGAGAAAAAATGAAATTATATAATTCGGAGAGTAGAAGAGTAGAAGAGTTTGTGCCATATAATGGGAATGTTGTCAAAATGTACACTTGCGGGCCAACCGTTTATCATTTTGCACATATTGGGAATCTCCGTTCGTATATTATGGAAGATGTGCTTGAAAAGGCGCTTAGATATTTAGACTACGATGTTACGCGTGCGATGAATATTACAGATGTTGGGCATTTGTCGGGCGATAGCGATGACGGCGAAGACAAAATGTTAATGGGCGCTAAAAGGGAGCATAAGAGCGTTCTCGAAATTGCGGAAATGTACACGAACGCCTTTAAGTCCGACTGCGAGAAACTTAACATAAAGTGGCCTGAAATTGTTATTCCTGCGACGAAGTGTATTGACGAGTATATCAAAATCATTTCGACCTTGCTTGAAAAAGGCTATGGCTATATTAGCCACGGAAATGTTTATTTTGACACGAGTAAACTATCAAATTACCACCGTTTTGGCGAGCAAAACAAGGACGATATGATGGTTGGTGTGCGTGATAGCGTGGAAGAGGATGAGGGAAAACGCAACAAAAACGACTTTGTTTTGTGGTTTACTAAATCAAAATTTGAAAATCAAGCGTTAAAATGGGATAGTCCTTGGGGTGTTGGATACCCTGGCTGGCATATTGAGTGCTCGGGAATTTCCTATAAATATCTTGGCGAATATCTTGACATTCACTGCGGTGGCGTTGACAATAAATTTCCACATCACACAAACGAAATTGCGCAAACTGAGAGTTTTGTTGGGCATAAATGGTGCAAATATTGGTTCCATGTTGAGCATCTTATCACAAATTCGGGCAAAATGAGCAAGTCAAAGGGCGAGTTTTTGACTGTTTCGCTCCTTGAAAGCAAGGGTTATAGTCCACTCGAATATAGATTTTTCTGCTTGCAGTCCCATTATAGAAAGCAACTCTTGTTCTCGTATGACATTTTAGATAACGCAAAAAGTGCATATAAAAAGTTAAAACAAAAAATATCAAATTTGACAAACGAAGGCGACCTTCAAAAAGAAAGTTTTGATAAATATGTGACGACCTTTAAAGACGCACTTGCAAATGATTTGAACACATCTCTTGCGCTTACAATTTTGTATGATGTTTTAAAAGACGGAGAATTAAACGGCAAAACAAAACATGCGCTTGTAGGTGATTTTGACAAAGTTTTGTCGCTAGGCCTCATGCAAAAAGATGAAAAAACAAGCGAAAACGAAGATTTGGGCATTGACGCGGACGAACTCGCGACTTTAATTGAAAAGCGTGCACAAGCGAAGAAAAATAGAGATTTTGCAACTGCTGATAAAATAAGAGATGACCTTTTATCGCGCGGGATAAGGCTTGTTGACAGTAAAGACGGCACAACCGCAGTTAAAGCGTAAAGTCGTTCTAAAAAACTTTGAAATTTTAAATAAATGTGATATAATATACTTATGAATGTGTATGACTTTGATAAAACGATATATTTGCACGAAAGTACGCGAAAATTCTATTTTTTTTGTTTGAAAAGGAACAAAAAACACTTTTTTCATATTTTTAAGGTTGTCTTTTGGGGCTTTTTGCGTGGAATTAGAGTCGTTTCATTAAAAAAGTTTAAGGAAAAGTTCTTTTCTTTTACAAAATTTGTGCCTGACATTGAAAAAACGGTCGAAGAATTTTGGGATAACGAATTTTTTAATATTAACTACTGGTACTTTGAAAAAAGAAAGCGTGGGGACGTTGTTTGCTCGGCTAGCCCACGGTTCTTGCTTGAAAATATTGTGGCGCGAATAAATAAAAATGCAAAACTTGTTTGCACTGAATATGACATTGAAAGTCAAAAAATTGTTGGCGAAAATTGTAAGGGTGAAGAAAAGGTTAAAAGGTTAAAAGAACTTGGCTATAATGAGTTTGAAAATGGTTTTTCCGACTCTAAAAGTGATATTCCGATGCTAAAAATGTGTAAAAAAGCCTATAAAGTAAAAAAAGAACAAGTTTTTCTTTGGGATATTGAAAGTAATAAGTTGATAAAGGAAAAACCGCTTGAAAATAAAGTCGAAGACGATGATTTGATTTTAAATTAAAAGAATGCAAAAATAAGAAAAACTCTACTTTTGACGCTTGATAAAGTGGAGTTTTTTATTTTAAACTAAAATAACTAAAAAAAAGGCAGTCGGCGTGTGGTAAACAAAAATTGTGCTATTTTAAAATAAAGTCATTAAAAGTGTTGACAAAGTAGCGAAATCGTATATAATATTATTGTTTTAATAAAACCTTAGTTTTACTTAAGACAGCAAGTGAGAAATCGTAACTTTTTTAAAGGCTTGCCGAGGTAAGGATAAGGGTAACGGCTTTTGACTCCGAAACCTTGTACTTACTTTTAGTACCAAGGTTTTTTTTAAACATTTTTTTTAAAAAAAAGTTTAGAAAAAGGAGGAAACAATGTCAAAAGAAGTTTTGGAATCAAAAAGAGCGATTGTTGAAGAAATCAAATCAAAATACAACAACGCAAAGGGAGTCGTTTTTGTCGGCTATCAAGGCATCAATGTCGAACAAGACACAAATCTTAGAAAGAGTTTTAGAGAAAATGATGTCGAATACAAAATCTACAAAAACAGACTTATCAAAATCGCACTTGATGAACTTGGTGTTACTGGTTATGAACCAACTTGTCTTGAAGGCGCAACATCAGTTGCTTTCGGGAAAGACGAAGTGACCGCACCTGGAATTCTCTTTAAAGCAAAGAAAACTGTTCCTTGCCTTGAAGCAAAATTCGGAATCATCAATGGCGAAGTCGTTGACAGCGCAAAGGTTGAACAACTTTCAAAGATACCTTCAAAAGAAGTGCTTATCTCTCAACTTCTCTGCTTGCTCAATGCACCTATTTCGCATCTTGCTCGTACGCTTGACGCAATTGCAAAAAAGGAAGCGTAATTGCAATTTAGTGAGTTGACAAAATAATGTCAATTTAAAATTGACCTTTATAAGAAAAAGGTCCAAAAAGCGTTTTAAACGCAAAAAAATGAGTTAAACTCAAAATTAAGGCCTGTTATGGCAAAAAATAATAAAAAATTTAAAGGAGAAAAATTAAAATGGCTATTGAAAACATAGTTGAAGAAATCAAAAAACTTTCACTTATTGAAGTTAGTGAACTTGTAAAAAAACTTGAAGAAGAATTTGGAGTAAGCGCTGCTGCTGTTGTCGCTGCTGCACCTGCTGGCGGAGACGCACCTAAGGCTGAAGAAAAGACGGAATTTACTATTGTCCTTAAAGAAGTCGGACCAAATAAGATTCCAGTCATTAAAGTCGCTCGTGAAGCAACAGGACTTGGACTTAGCGAAGCAAAAGCTCTTGTTGACGGTGCTCCATCAACAATCAAAGAAAATGTTCCAGTTGAACTTGCTAAAGAACTTGAAGCAAAGTTCAAAGAAGCTGGCGCAACTGTCGAATTGAAGTAATTGAACATTTTTTAGAACATAGAACAATGTAAAGTTGAATATTATCGGAAGTTGAGTCGGGACTGGTATTCCTACGAAACTGATAGTTATTCAAACTTGTGATAAAACAACTTGTTACGCATTTGTTTTAAAACACAAAAAACTCCTATGGTATGTCGCCCTAGGAGTTTTTTTATTTTACAAAAAAAATTACGGTTTCATAAATGTTGTACATTTAGGCTCGCGTGTCACGGCGCCGTTGACCGTTATCCCATTTGAGACACAACGCCCTTCGTGATTGAATAAGCAACGCGCCTTACAAGTTAAACACATATCTTTCATATGCTTGTAATCGGTGATTTTTGGGGGATTATCGGTAAAAATTAGGTTGCTAAAATCAATTTCTTCCTTTTTGCCGTCCTTTTCAAACATCTCACAATCGCGCTTTGATGAAATATCAATCTTTTTTGCCGTGCAAGTAAGACAATCGTTGTACTTGCAAGTCGTTTTTCTACATCTTAAATCCATTTGTTTGCTCCTTTTTTTAAAATAATTGACAATTTTTTAAAAAAATAAACAAATATATTGCGGTTAAAATAAAATCGCTTGAAATATTTTGACGAAGAGAACAAAAATGATATAATTTTATTGTAACTTTTTAGAAAAGTTGCAAAATTGGCTAAACTAAAAGGAGACAAATATGAAAGTTTTATTATTGCAAGATGTTAAGGGAAGTGGGAAAAAGGGCGACATCGTCGAAATCAGTGACGGATACGCAAAAAACTTCCTTATTAAAAAAGGACTCGCTAAACAAGCGGATAAAGTCGTTATAAGTGAGAAAAAGGCGCAACTTGAAAGTTTGGAGCGTACAAAAATGCTTGAAAAACAATCGGCAGAAGAACTCGCAAAAGAACTTAATAAGAAAAGCGTTGTCGTGAAGGCAAAACTTGGCGACAATGGCAAACTTTTTGGCGCGGTGACAAGTAAGGAAATTGCCGAAAGTTTACTTAGTGCGGGTTACAGTGTTGACAAAAAGAAGATTGTTCTTGATAGCCCAATAAAATCCGTTGGGAAGTATCAAGTTATGGCAAAATTATACAGTGGCGTCACCACAACATTCTTTGTAGTGGTTGAATGATTTTAGAATTTATCTTAATAAATTAGAAAGTAACATTATATAAAATAAAAAAATTGGCTTTAAAATGAATTGTTTTAGGTCACTAATTTGTTTTTTTGAACATTTAGACGTGTTACAAATTTATAAGTACTTAAAGGCGGAGTTTTGATTTGGTTTTTGACAGTATAATTTTCAAAATTCTACTTATAATAGATTTGCATGTAAAGTGGTTGCTTTAAAAGGTAATTAGGCTTAAAATGAAAATGCGTAAATTGTACATATTTTATGTAAAAGTTGTTCACATTTGGCGTTGCATTTTGTGAATAACTTAGGCGTTTTATAGACAGGTAGTACTTAAAAAATGTTTTTTTGAATGAAAAAATATAGAAAATTTTAGTATATTTTGCTTCAGATAACAAAATTTTGCGTGTTTTTACAAAAAAAATGAAAAAAATTGCTAAAAAAAGTTGCGTGATTATATTTTTTCATTATAATAGAAAGTGCTAGTGACTAGTGGTTGCATTTTTGTGACTGATTTTATGTTGATAGGTTTTTAAATAAATTTAGAAAATATAAAATTGGAAAAACGGAAAGATTACATCTTAGTACATCAGTATTAAATTGGTTGAGTAAGTTTGAATGCAAAGATGTCTACTAGACATTATAAGTGGTTTGTTATCTTTTCTTTTCCACGGCATAGACTCAAAAATATGTGGTTTTGGGTGGGCATAATAATAGAAAAGAGTAAAATAAAGGGAGAAAAATAAATGAAAAACAAAAAGTTAATGATTTCGTTGTTCTCGCTCTGCCTTGTCGCTATTGTAGGGCTTTTGACAACAGTTATCGTTCTTGCTGCAGGAACACAAAATGTTAACACAACAATTAACGTTACATATTCCGCAACAAACATCGCTGGATCTGTTTCTGCAAAATACAAAGTTGCAAACGGCACAGCAGTTGATATGACAACAGACGGAACTTCAAACGGAGCAAAGACAATTACATTTGCTGCAGAAGATGCAAATGCAAATGCAACTCTTAGTCCAGCTGGAAGTATCGCTCTTGATGCAACAAACAAATATGTAGAATTTACATATACATTTACATCATCTGGTGATAGCTACAAAGCTACTGTTGCTGCTACTGGTTTTGACAAAAAGAACTACACAATCCAATACAAAGTTGGCGACGGCGAATATTCAGACACTGCAGCTTCAAATGTTGAAGTTACAAGTGCTGCAAGCGCAACAGTCACAATCAAAATTGAGATTGTTAACACAGCTATTGGCGTTAACGCTGCTGGTTCTTTTGCTTGGACATTGGCTAAGTAATAGATTAAATTTAGTTTACTCTTTATGCGATAGGTTTTGTAAGTGCCCGCAAAACCTATCCCATAAACATTTTTTAAACTAATTGTTGTTTGTCGAGTCTCAAAATCCACATAGGCAAGCAAGATTAGTTTTTTTAATTTTTGGGTATAAAAAATGAAGAAAAGAAGATTGCTTATTGGGGTTTTCTCAATATGTGCAGTTTTAGTGATAGGTATACTTGCGACTGTTATCGTACTTGCGTCTGGCACGCACGACTTAAAAAGTAGTCTTGAAATCAAATATGTCGCGACTCAAATTAAGGGGAGTGCTAGTGCGACCTATAAAATTGGGTCGGGAAGTGCAACTTCTATGACAACTGACGGGTCAGCTAGTGGTGCTACGACAATTAGTTTTGATGTAACTGATGCGTCAAAAACATATTCACTAAAACCACAAGCGGGAATAACTCTTACAACGACGGATACATATGTTGTGTTTAGTTACACATTTACAAACGAAGGCGAGACTTACTACGCCACTTTGACCAATGGGCTTAGTGGAACGACGGGGCTTTCCTTTACATACGCAACCGATTCGGGTTTTTCGTCGACGGTGTCAAGTTTTTCTCATCAACCCATCGCACAAGGAACAACCACTCTTTATATAAAAATTGCATTATCTAGTCAAGATAACGACATTTCGTGCAACGGAAGTTTTACTTGGAACCTTAACTATTCTGCGACGGCATAGGTAACTAGTAGAAAAAATATTAAAAAATAAAACTAATTTAATCGAGAGTCAAGTACTTTCGATTTTTTTATTTAAAAAGTCCTTAAAAAATAGCCCAAAAATACAAAAAACATAATTTATTTTAAAATTTAGCAGATACTATTTTAGGGAGTAAATTATTCTTATATAGCGAAACTATTTTGAGACTAAGTAGAGAGTTTAGCTTTTGCTTTTTATTCGCTAGGTTAAAGTAATCATTTGTTTTGTGGGAAAGTGGTGTTTTGTCGCGATTCCTAAAAAATCCTTAGAAAACATAGTCAAATTAAGTTGTCACGATGTGGAAAAATGGTTATAATAAATTAGTATAAAAGTGTGTAGTAGAAACTTTGGGGTGGAGAAAGGTTTTGTTTTCTTTTGTCCCATTATTTTTTTAGTGCGCAATGGCTTTAAATTGTTACTTATTTTGTAATCCAAGAATGTTTGTATAAAGGTGGCTCAAATAAAAAAACATTCTTGAAAGTGTTGTGATGTTTTAAATTTCTATCTATGTAAATTGTTGTGTTAATTTCATTTTTAAATGCGACTACCATTTTGTAATTTTTGAAGGTGTGTTATGGATAAAAAAGAAGAGTTAGAAGAAAAGAAAGATAAGTCCAAAGACGCGGAAAGTTCTTCTAAGGCGGAAGAAACCGTAAAAAAGGAAGAAGTAAAAAAAGAAGAAAACGCGGAAAAGGACGAAAAGAAGGGCAAGAAATCTTCTAAGAAAGAAAAAGAATCGTCTAGTGAAAAGGACGATGAAAAAGGTGGCGCCGTTTCAAAGGGCGAAGACAAGCAAGCAAGAAAGATAAGTAAAAAGATTGTTCTTATCATTTGCCTTGCGCTTTTTGTCGTGGCTGGAATTGTGGTCGGTGTTGTTGTAGGCTTGACATCAAATAAAGGCGAAACTATTGTAAAAATGGTTGAAGTGACTGGAACTTCATATGTTTGCCAAAAAAACACTGAAAATCAAGATGTTATCGTTAGTCCAGTTGGGACGGGAACGGTTACTCTTTCAAGTGACGAGGAAACTCAAAACAAATCGGTTGCGGATGTTGAAGGCATCGTTCTTCAAACAGGGCAATTCATTAAAATTGTTTACGACCTTAAAAATGTGGGGCCAAGCAAACTTTCTATGAGATTTGATGTTCAAACCAATAAAAGAGAGAATTTCAATCTTTACTTTATGACCGATGCGTCAGACAAAAAATATGAGTTTAATCAATATTTTTCGGTAGATGTAAATATTGGGCAAACAAGGCAAGTTGTTCTTTATCTTGAAGTCGTAAACCCAAGTGTTTCGGGCGAATGCGACATCGTTATAAACAACTCCTTCCTTGACCTTGGAGGAGGTAAATAATGGATGTTGTTAATGTAAATATTAAGCAAGACGACAGCGTCCAAAAACTAATCGAAAAAACCGCGAAAAATCTTCAAAATAAGTACTCAAAAAAGAGAAAAGTCAACGAAAAGCTTTTGAAGTCACGAAATCGCGGAATGGAGATTATTTCGCGGGTGCTTAGCATTCTTTGTATCGTACTGGTGACTATTTCGGCACTTCTTTTTGTGAGTATTGTAAATAGTCTTACACAGCGCGTCGCAACGAGTTTTGCGGGTTTTACTTCTATGAAAGTTGGAAGCGGAAGTATGACCGCGTCGGGGTTTAAAAAGGGCGACAATGTTATCGCTAAAAGTGTTGATACTCATACTTTAAAGGAAGGCGACATTATTGCTTTTTATAGGTATTGGGACATTTCAAATTCCTTTGACACAAGCAAAATGGCGACCTGTAAAGTAGATACAACGAATATTGGGTCGCCAAAATATAAAGTGACCTTTGCGCAGTTCTTTGGTAGTCAAAATACTACTATTCAAAATGCAGCGAAGGCAAAGAGTGACATCATTTTCCACAAAATTTACGAAGTTTATGAAGTCGACGGCGTAAGATGGTTTAGGACTTATGGAACTTCAAATTTTAATGCCGACGGCACACAACAAATCGATAATTGGTATGTAAGAGAAGACTTGATTCTTGGGACATACAACGATTCAGGACTCGCAAAAGTCATTTCTGGAATGTTACAACTTTTCTCTAGCAGTCAAGGCATAGTTTTGGCACTTGTCATTCCACTTGTCCTTATCGGTTGTATAATTTTACTTCAATTTATGCGTGATATTCAAATTTTGAAACTTCAACTTGATGTCGTTGAAGAAAAGCGTAAGATAACGGATCCAATTTGCGTTAAGTACGACATTGGTTATCGTATGGACAACAAAATGAAGTATAAGGTTTTGGCGCAAGCGGACGACAAACAAAAAAATGAGTACATTTCGCTACTTTGGAAAGAAGGCAAGGCACCTGAAAATATTAGAAAGTATTGTTTGAGAAAAAAGATGTACTTGAAGCCTGTCGAAAAACTACTTCAAATCAATAGAATTTGTCAAGACAAATTGAATAACGGCGAGGATCCAAAAGAAGTTGCGGAATATTATTTGCGCGAAAAGAAGGCTCTTCAAGATGAACAACTAATTTTTGAAAGAAAGTTCAGAAAATGGATTAAAGAAGATAAGAAAAATTGGGTCAGCGATGAAGAACTTGAATATGATGATGAGTGTGAAAAAGATTCTTCGCAAGTTGACGACAATGCGAAGATACCTGTAACCGATTCTTCATTAAATAGTGAGAAAGACGAAAAATTGAATGTTGAGATTGTAAATAATGCGGACGGCGACGATTTGACTACTAAAACAGTTACAAAACCAACCAAAAAGTTGTCAAAAGGCGGAAGTTTACAAAAAACAAAAACAGTTGTCTCAAAAGAAAAATCAAAAAAGCCTTCAACTAAAAAGGCTTCTTCGACAGGCAATAAAACAACTAAAAAGGTTGCAAGTAAGACAAAGGCTGTAAAGAAGTCTAACAGCGAAAAAACTAAAACGGGAAAAAGGACTACAACAACTAAAAAAGCGTCAAATAAAGAACAATAAGTTTTAGTTGTGGACTTTATGATTTTGTATAACCAAGGCTTTTGCTAAATAGTTTTTGCGGAACTTCTTGAAAAATGAATTTTATAGTTTTAGCATAATTAAAAAACTTGTTAAAAGTTTTGATGTTATATAAATAAAAAAACCTATCAATGATTAGAAATGAAAAACTAATCTATGATAGGTTTTTTTTAATAAAAGTTTAATCTCGTCGTGACGACCTTGTAACAACAAGGATAAAGCGAAGTAAGTTTAAAATAGAAACAAGTAGCGCTGCAACATAGGTAAGGGCAGCAGAGTTTAGAACTTCTTTTGTTTCGTCAAGTTCTTCTTCGTCGAGTGTTCCCGTTGCGGACAAAATTTTAAGTGCGCGTCTTGAAGCGTCAAATTCGACTGGAAGAGTTGCAAGATTGACGAGTACGGCAAGGCTGAAAACAGCAATGCCTGACCACAAGAAAATGTCGCCAAGTAGTCCACCGCCTTCAACGCCAAGGTTGAAAATAAGTCCAAGAATGACTAGTGGCCAAAGAAGATTGCTGACAAAATTTGTGACTGGAACAAGAATTCGTCGAATTTGGTAGGGAACATATTTTTCCTTTTTTTGAAGCGCGTGACCAAATTCGTGACACGCTACGCCAAGTGCTGAAATGCTTGAAGAGTTATAGACATCTTCTGACAAGCAAATTTCTTGTTTTGATGGATTGAAGTGGTCGGTAAGTTCGCCACTTATTTGTCTAACGGTGGTGTTTTCAAGTCCACTTGATTGTAACAACTCTCGTACAAAATCACTTGCTTTAACTCCTGACTTTGCGTGAATTGAGCGATATTCGCCGTAGGTTTTTGATACTTTTGCTTGGGCGTATATTGCAAAAATTAGCCCTGGGAGCAAAATAATTCCCATTAAATAATATTGTAAATACATTTTATTTCTCCATTTTGTTCAAAATGCTAAAAACATTTTGGTATACTAAATAAGTTTAAAGCATCAACACTATTTTAAACATACTAAATATGTTTAAACTGCTAACGCTTTTAAAACTCTACTAAATATTAAAACATTTTGGCTTTTTTTTCAACTTTTTTTGTGCTATTCTTCATAAATATTAACAATTTTGTTGTTTTCTAGTTCGTAATTAAAGATTTTTGCTTCTTTTATTTGTCCTTTTCCATAAAACAGCGCAACTTCGTTTGGGGTTGCGTCCTTTTTTAAGTTTTGAAAAATGTCTTCGAATTCTCCAAAAAAAGCAGATAGATGTAAGTCGTCAAGTTTTTCGTTTAAGTTGGAAGAAAGGTATTTTCGCGCTAAATCATAGTTTTTGACCTTTATGGCATCACAAAAAGCGTATGGGATAAGCTCATTTTTTGTAACCGCGTCTGGGGAAGATTTGCTGGCTAGTTGAGTCTTAACGGAAAAATTTTTCAAATTATATATTTTTTTTATCGTGTGATGACCAGTTTCTATTAGATGTTTTAATGTGGTAATCTGGTTTTGGTTAATGTCGATTTGGTCAACTTCTTGAAATAGCACCTTTTCATATTTTTTGTTTACAAAATCTATTTGTCCAAAAATGTACTTATTTTCCTTTGTTGGGGCAAAAAATAAAAGGTGGTTTTGATTTGTTTTAAAGGTTGGCTCACCAATGATTTTTTCATTTGTTAAAACCATTCTATCACTAGCGCATTTTAAACAAAAAAGGGTGGCGTCGAAAGTCGAATAAATTATTTCGTGAGTAGACTCGCCAAAATTTATTTTTTTGTAGTTTAGAGAGTATGGTTTTGGGGACGTGTCTTTTGGGGCGGTTATTTGAATAAGGTATGTTTCATCTTTAAAATCAACCAGTTTTATTGATGAATTCGAACTTGTAACTTTTGGAGTTTTAAGGTCAATAACCGCATCAAAAGACTCTGCGCTATCAAGCGGAAAAAAGGATACGGCGAAGAGTTCTTTTTCAAATGAAAAAGTAGTGATTTTTTCTTTTTTAATTAAACTTTCGTTGTTGTCGCATTTAATAAGGCAGTCAAAAGTGGTGTAAAAATGTAAAATTTTGCTCATTTTATCTCCATTTATTCTAAATATATGTGTTTTTATTAAAATTTATCTATAAATTGTTGTATACAAGGGAGAAGAAAGGAAATAATCTTAACATCGAAGGAGAAATTTTAGGTGGACAACATAATTGATTTCGCGAAGGCGAAGGAAAAATTTGAGTGCAAAATGATTGGGGATAAGGAAATAAACTCGCTTTTTTTGGGGCTTGTTAAAATTATCAAAAAAAGCGCGATCCAAAATGTTTCAAGGGAGATAATGTGTGAATGCGAACAGGCAAAATCTAACTTCACTCAAACTTTAAAGGAGTTGCACGAAACTGAAATTCAATTAAAAAAGGAGATAAATATGAATAAAACATTGCAAAAAAAGGTGGAAAGTCAACAAAAACAAATTTGTTTTTTGGTCAAGCTCTTTATGAATTCCAATGGAAATGCAAGTAGGTCATTTAAAAGCAATTAAAAAGTTGAAAATATTGTCAAAATTTGCTAGAATATTTGTATGAAAAATGTTTTCTTTGGCAAAACCAGTTTTGACACGAGAGTTGCCCTTATAAAAAGGTTAGGACAAAATAGAACGTTGCAAGATTTGCAAGACGTTCAGCATATTTTTATCGTGCCAGACAGAATGAGTGTTCTTATGGAAAAGCAAATTTTTGAGAGCCTAAACATTGACAGCACTTGCGATATTGAAGTGCTGACTTTGTCGCGTTTTGCAAACAAGATTTTTAAAGATAAAACTGTAATTTCAAAAACAACTAGTTGTATGATTTTACAAAAACTTTTAAGAGAGCACAAAGACGAACTTTTATGTTTTAATAAAAATCAAGATAGCGATCTCGCAGAAGAAATTTTTGGGACAATTGCACAGTTTAAAAGTTGTAAGGTGGGCTTTGACGATGTACAAGTTAAATCAAGTGACGATCTTTTGAAAAATAAATTGCACGATATAGCGCTTTTGTATAAGGCATATCAAGGTTGCTTGAAAGAGAAGGGGCTTCTTGACAGCCTTGATAGGCTTAACCTTTTTAGTGACGAAAATATAAAAAATTATGCTAAAAATAAAGTTTTTTATGTGTCCGATTTTGACGGATTTACCTTTCAAGGGTACGAAATCGTATCTATTTTGTCGCGTGTGGCAAAGGAATTTAATATTGGAATTTGCGTCTCGGATGGAGAAAACTCACACATTTACAATGAAAAATATTTGACGCATATTTTGCCAATACTTGAGCCTTTTAATAGTTTTGAGGCAAAAGAAAATTCGACTTCGCAGATAAAATTTTTGCAAGACAATTTGTTTAATTATTCAATTAGAAATTTAAAGGTTAAGGAAAGCAAAATTGAGTTGTTTGAAGGTGCAAATTTTGAAGAAGAGCTTGTTTTTTGCGCATCGACAATAAAAAATCTTGTTTTTCAGGGCGAAAAGCTGGACCAAATCAATGTTGCAATTCCATCTCTTCAAGAAAAAGCGGTTGAAATTAAAAATGTCTTTAATAAATACGGTTTTTCTTATTTTTTGGACACGCAAGAAGAGTATAAAAATAGCATTTTAATAAGATTTATAAAAAGTGCGGTTGAAATGCTAACAGAAAATTTTTCGCTTTTGTCAACCTTGCAATTTTTGCGCAACCCACTTGTTAATTTGGATAAATACATAATTGATGACTATGAAGATTACGCCCTTTATTACAATTTAACCGACCAATATGAAATAAAATTAAGTAAGCAAGTTGAAAATAAATTTTATGAAAATTTTGATAGGGTAAGGTCTGTTTTGTTTGAAAAAACAAAGAATTTTCAAGAAAAAATAAATGTTTCTACAACTTTTCAAGATTACATAGAAGCTTTTAATCTTTTAATTTCGGATTTTGAAATAAAAAATAAACTTGACGAAATGACTATTCAACTAGCAAAAAAGGACTTAAAGCAAGCAAAGTTGTTTGAGCAATATTTTGATTCATATGAAAGATTGGTGGAGGATATTTCAAGTGTTCTAGGAACAGAAAAATGCGATTTAAAGGTGTTTTTTGTGACTTTCCTTAGCGGAGTTAATCAAGTTAAACTTTCAACCACGCCACTTTCTATTGGAACCGTTTTTGTTGGTGACGCGAGCACGAGTTTCTTTGAAAGAAAAAATAATATGTTTGTTTTGTCGATGACAGAGGATGATTTTCCAAAGAAAACGGGCGATACGGGTATAATTTTGGATAAAGACATTGACCTTTTGAGCGAAAAATACAAGCTTGAGCCAAGTATAATGGATCTAAACAAAAAAGAAAGGTTTAAAGCGTACGAACTGCTACTTAACACAAAAAACAAGCTGTTTATTAGTTATAATTACGAAAAAGGTTTTAAATCAAAAATCTATGACGACATATCAAAAATGTTTGTTTTAGAGCGTGGTGCAAAATTTGATTTTTTGCCGATTTTGACAATGAATTCTCTTGACCTAATGCAAAAAAACAATTGCGAAAAAGTAGCGTTTACAAACCTTACGCGCGAGATTCGCGGAATTTACGACGGACAAAGGAATGCGGATAGTAGCGTTGGGTTGCTTTTTAATGCTTTAAAAGTATGCAAGCCTGATCTTCAAAATTTTGAATTTAAGAACAAAATTTTACTTAAAAACAAGCAGTTTTTTAAAAACAAAACCGTGAGCGTGTCGCAAGTTGAAACTTTTATGACTTGTCCTTTTTTGCATTTTGTAAGATATGGTCTCAAACTTAAAGAAAAACAAGAAGGTGAATTTGACTCGCTTAATATTGGTCTTATTATGCACGATTTGGCAAGACGGCTTTTAAGTTCTTATAAACTTCCAATTGAAGAAAAAAGGTTAGAAAATATCGCAAAAAATATTTTTGATGAGATATTGGAGTCAGATAGTTTTAAGGCAATTAAGGGAAATGCTCAAAATAAAACCCTTCTAAGAAATCTTAAAAAAGAGGCGGTTAGATTTGCGCTTGTTCTAAACTATGGCGCAAAAAAAAGTAAGTTTGTCCCGACTTATTTTGAACAAAGATTTGACAATAAAAATGTAATAAAATCACTCTCTTTTGATAAAAACGGCGAAAAAATAAGTCTTGTCGGACAAGTGGATAGGGTTGATGTCTTAACTACGAGTGAAAATTCAAAATATTTTAGAATAATTGATTACAAAACGGGAGATGTCGACACTTCGCTTTCTGAACTTTTCTTTGGTAAAAAAGTGCAACTTGACGCTTACAAAAAGGTTGTTCAAGAGTCGCTAAAAATTCCTTGCGCGGGTGGATATTATTTTCCAATAAAATCCACTTTTGTAGACTCCAAAAAGGGAGATTACGAAAGTTATAAAATGAAAGGAAGCACTTTGCAAGATGACGAAGTTGTTTTAGCAAGTGATTGCGATATTGAAAAAAATCGGGCAAGTGACCTTGTGGAAGTAAAGTTAAAAGGTCAAGAGGGGCTAGAATACAGCGGATATTCTAAGCTTGCAACCAAAGATGACTTTTATAATTACTCAAATTATGCAATAAGTTTGATTGATAGGGCAATTGATGACATAAATAAAAAGAACATTACGCCTTCGCCACTTGTTTTAGGATCTTTTGACGCGTGCAAAAGATGTCATTTCGCGGGGTTGTGCCGATTTGATAAAAGTTGCGGAAATTATAAGAGAAACCCAAAAATAAAAGTCGAAAAGAAGGATTTTGAAGGATAAAAAATGAAATTTACAGTAGACCAAGCCAAGATTTTGGACGATTCGAGCAAAAATCTTCTCGTGTCCGCGTCTGCAGGAAGCGGAAAAACGGCGACGATAATTGAAAAAATTTATCGTTATCTTTTAGGTGGCGGAAGTTTGGATAGGTTGCTAGTTATAACCTTTACAGAAAGCGCAAGTAGCGAGATGAAAATTAGACTCAAAGACAAATTAAAGGATGAAGCAAAAGATAATCTCGAAATTCGCGCACAACTAGATAAACTTACGAGTTGCGATATTTCAACTCTTCACGGCTTTTGTTCAAAATCAATAAGAAGGAACTTCTTTGCACTTGATATAAAACCTAATTTTGTGGTTTTGTCGGATACCGACGCAAAATTTTTAAAAATTAAGGCAATTGAAAAAATAATTAGGGTATATTCAAAGGCCAATGATGAAGCCTTTGATTCGGTAAGCCAACTTTTTTCGAGTGGGCGCAGTTACGAGGGACTTAAAAGTGCAATTCTTTCTTTTAGCGAATTTTTAAAAAGTGTTGAAAATGAAGAAATCTATATAAACGAAATTGCACTTTCAACGTTGAATTCTAATCTAAAAACCAACCCAGCGTGCATTTATTTAAACGAATATATGTGTGCAAATGCTAAATTTTTACATAATAAGCTTAAAGAAGAATCTGTTAAAGCCTATTCGGCGGGCGCAAAAACTTATGGCGAAATTTTAGACAAAACGCGTCAAGATTTGAGTAAAATTTTAGAAAAAAACGATTTTTTGGAGAATAGAAAAGTCTTTCAAAACATTATTTTAACCAACCTTAAACAAGTAAAATTAACTGACGACGACAAGGCATATCGTGATGATTTTAAGGCTTGTTGGGAAATTATAAAAGGTCGAATTGATGACATAAAAAAGTTTGTTATTGTAGAAAAAAAAGACGAAGAATTGCGTGACGACCTTGAGACTACAAGGAAATTTTTGTCAAAATTTATTGAAGTTACAAAGTCTTATTTAAAGGAGTACTTAGCACTTAAAAACCGCAAAAATGGGCTTGACTTTAACGACCTTGAAGGCAATTTTCTTGTGTTACTTAAAAATCCTGAAATTTTATCTTCTTTTAAATTTGACTATATTTTTGTCGATGAATATCAAGATATAAACAGTGTGCAAGAGAAAATTTTGTCCATTTTGTCAACAAAATCAAAAATGGTTATGGTGGGAGATATAAAACAAAGTATTTATGGTTTTAGAAATAGCACACCTGATATTTTTGTCGGGAAAGCTAGCGATTATGAAGGTAAAAACAACGGAACTCTTGTCAATTTGAATGAGAATTTTAGGAGCAACTCGGTCATTTTGGAGTTTGTAAACAAGATTTTTGACAAGTGTATGTCAAAAGACTTTGGCGGGGTCGATTACAAGAAAAATGGTGATTTAAAGGGGCGAGCGGAATATAAAATTTGCTCAAATGAACCTATCGTCGAAATTGATTTGGTGGACGAAAAAAAACAAAATGAAGAGCAAACTTATGACAAAATTTATAGCGTTTTAGGAGATAAAAACGACTATAAAAACGCATTAACAAGCGATAGAAAAGAAGCGATGATTGTCGCTAAAAAGATACTAGAACTTGTTGGGAAAAAGTATTACGACGCAAAAGAAAAGTGTGAAAAAGATATTGGGTTTAACGATATCGCAATCCTTTGTCGCGACAACGAATATATCAAAAAAATATCAAAAGTTTTGCTTGAATATAAGGTCCCGATTGAAACAAATTTGATTGATTCAATGTATGGGAATAAAGATGTTTTACTTCTTATTTCAGTTCTAAAAATCATAAATAATTTTCACGACGACGAGAGTTTGGCTGTTGTTTTAAGTGGACCTTTTTATAAATTTTCATTTGATGAATTAGGTGAAATAAGGGTCGATTTTAATGACGAAGAGTTCTTTTATGAAAGTGTCCTAAGATATAAAAACGAAGGAAAAAAAGAAAAAATTAGGCAAAAATTGACGGCTTTTTTTGACTCAATAAAAGAACTATCTGACAAAATAAATTACCTTTCACTGCACGAATTTTTATGTGAAGTTTGCGAAAAATTTGATTATTTAAACTACCTTTTATCTCTCCCAAATGGAGCAAGTCGCGAAAAACTGGTTAAGGATTTTGTCGCGTCAACTGGGAGTAAAGAGTTTGAATATGACCTTGTAGGCTTTCTTGATTTTGTTAAAAATTATGCAAAAGACAACAAATTTAAGTCGTCTTTTGTGGGTGGAAATAGCGCTGTAAAACTAGGTACAATTCATTCAAGTAAAGGGCTGGAATACCCAATTGTTTTCCTTGTTGGCTGTGGAAATGACTTTTCAAATATGACCTTTATGTCGCGAATTTTGATGGATAAAGATTTGGGGCTTGGAATGGAAACTTTTGACATTTTACAAAATAAAAAGAGTCTGAATTTGTCAAGAAGTTGTATCTCTTTAAAGAAAAAACGACTTGAAAGAGCGGAAGAAATGAGGCTTCTTTATGTCGCTTTAACGCGTGCAAAAAATCACCTTTTTGTGCTTGCAAGTGCCAATTTGGAAAAGGTAAAATATGTGGAAGATAGCGAAGATGCGCGCGGAGTTAACAACTATTTGTCGTGGATTTTAGGGGCGCTATCTCATAATGATTTTGTGGGGCTTACCCAAAATAAAAAAGATTTAAAGGTAAATTTAAGTAGTGGGGAAGCCTATTTTAATGTCTATTCTGACGACTTTTTTGTCCCTGACACGCACGAAATTGAGCGTCCAAATTTTGAAAATTACGACAAAAATGAGTGCAAAAAGTTATCAAAAATAATTGATTTTAAGTTTAAAAAACCACAAAATATTGCACTTAAAAATAGCGTTTCAAGCCTTCTTTTGGAACATAGTGAAAGCCTTGAAAGTTTCAATTTTGAACCTAAAAAACTGTCAATTTTTGAACCAAAAAGAGAAAAATTTGACCACGCAAAAGTGGGTACAATGTACCATAAAATCCTTGAAAAAATTGATTTTACAAAGGACTATTCGGAAGAATTCTTAAACAAAATCATTGAAGAAAATCTAGATAAAAACGACCAAAATTTTTATTTTGTGGATGGTCAAAAAATTAAAAATTGCATCAAAAATATTAAGGCACTTGGCACTATTTTGGAGCAAAAAAAGGAGCTTCCTTTTATTAGTTACATTCCTTATAACGACATTTTTGGCGGAGAAAATAAAAGCAAAATTATCGTCCAAGGAGTCGCTGACTTGTTGGTCAGTGTGAATAATAAGTGGGTTCTTATTGACTATAAGACAACCAACGTAAAAAACGCCGACCAATTGGTCGAAAAATATTTAGTTCAACTCAAATTATACGCTATTTGCTTGCAAAAAGCGCTAAACGTGCGGTTCGAAAGCGTTTTTATCTATTCTTTTTGCCTAGAAAAACTTGTAAAAATTTTTTAAAAAACTATTGGTTTTTGTTTTTATTTTGGCAAAACTTGTGATATACTACTTCCGTTTAGAATTAAAAGGTAGGATTAAAATATGTTTATGCTTGGGATTTCTGGGGCTGAAATTGTAAAAGCGGTGCGCGATTATATTGAGATGATTGCGACTGTTTTTGCTGAACTTTGGTTTTGGCCTGTTGTCTTTGTCGGCATTATGATTTTGGCGGTAGTGGTACTTGGATCGCTTGTTAAAAATTCCTATGAAAATAGGATCCTTAAAAGCGTTAATAAACTTAACAAATATTTCCTTGCAAAACCTTTCATTACAGAAGAGAATTTGGTTGAGTTTAATTTGAAAATGAAGAAGGTTCCTAAGGTCCTTAGAAATAACTGGCAAATATATATGTTAAACCGCGAGGACGAACCTACTAAATATATAAATGTTAACACATGTATTGGTAAACCTTTAAGAACGGGGTCGATTGAAAAGAATATGCAAAATTTTACAACCTTTACAATTTTGCTAGGACTCCTTTCTTTCATTGCGGGGCTTCAATATGCAAGCGTCACCAATCAAAATCAAATTATTCCTATTTTGTTTGATGCATGTCTTGTACCGCTTATTTTGGCGATTGTATACACAATTACGATTTTGGCTGTGCGGGCAAGCAAAAACGACATCTACGCGTGTCTGTATGATAACTTTCCGTTGTATGAACGAAATTTGACAAAAGCGGTCACAACACTTCCAGCGTATGTCGACTATGAAATTTTGTTTACAAAAAAAGAAATCAAAGAAGGAATCCCTATCCTTCAACAATATCTCGAAAAACGCGCCCTTGTCGAACAACAAGAACTTGAAAAGGCAAGAGAAAATTCTGTTGCGGTCGAAGAATATGATTTTAGTGACCTTGGCGTGGATGGTTCGCTTATCCTTGAAAGGTCAATGAAAGAAAGTGAAACCTTTATTAAAATTAGGCGTAGACTTCAAGACGAAATTGGTTCAATTGAAACCGAAATGGGGAATTATAAGAAGAACTACGAAGAAACATTGAAGGATATGCAAAGGAAGTTGCAAGCGTCTAGAGAAAACTTGGAGAGTTTAAAGACTCAACAAGAAGAGTCGACGAACCGTATTGAAAGCAACTATATCAGAAAACAACAAGCGGACGAAATTAAGAAACAACAACAACTCGAAAAAGACATTGAAGAAGCAACATCTAAATTTAATGACGAGCAAACTTCTCTTCAACAAGACATTGAAAAACGCGAAAAAGAAATCGCAGAGAAAAAAGAGTTTGTCGAACAAGCAATGGCTCTTGAATTTAAACATTATGCAAACACTCTTTATAAGGCTTTGACCGATAAAGCAACTGAAGTGGGCAACCAACGTCTTTTGACTCTCGCTCAAGAAAATAGTGACTTAAAAGCCCTTTTGACGGATATTCAAGGAGTTGGCGGAGCAAATGTTGACATCCAAGACGACCTTATTCAAAATCAAGATTTGACGAGCGAAAATTTGTATGATATGTCGTCAAATGATATGAATGAATTGAGCGAGTCGCGTGAGCAATCAGACGAAAATGCAAAAGCAGAAGCGGAGCAAGAAAGTATAAAAGCGCAAGCAGAACAAGAAAATTCGCAAGTTCAAGCGGGTGAGCAATTTGCCGAAAATCAAAATATAGAAATGAATGCGCAAGACGTTCAAAATGTGGGTGACCCTAACGCAAAAGAATATGTCGTGCAAAATGATTATGTTGACCCAAATATGCAAACTTACGAGCAAAATTCACAAGTTTACGACCAAAATACGCAAAATTATGACGCGAACAACCAATATGTAGCGCAAGACGGACAATATGCGGATGCAAATTCGCAATATGTTGACCAAGCTGGATATGGAGAACAAACGAATGAGCAAGTTCCTCAAGATCAACTGGGACAACAAAATGTTTCGCAAGAACAAAATATTGTGGCGGAACAAGTCGCACCAGAGACTGTAGCACAAGACTACTCTCAAAATCAAGTTCAAAGTCAAGAAGAGCCAGTGGTAGAGGTTCAACAAGCGCCTGTTCAAAATGTTGAGCCACAAACGGTGGCAACAAATGACCAAACGGAAGATTTGGAGCAAATTCAAAGACAAATCGACGAAAATAATATGATTCTTCAAAAAAATAAGCAAGAATTTGAAAATGACCTTAATAAAACCATTTCAAAAATGGACGAATCGGATGACTATGGAGACGAAAGAGAAGAACGCGAAGAACCAAGAAGTAGACGAGATGAGAGAGAAGAAAGGTCAAGAAGAGATTATGAAGATGAATATGATGACGACGAAAGGCGTGGGGCTCGTGATAGAGATGACCGCTTAGAAAGGGAAGAGCGTCGTGAAAGAACTTCTAGAAGGTCAAGAATTGACGATGACGAGGATGACGATAGAGCACCAAGAAGAAGGGCAACTTCAAGGAGACGAGTTGATGTTGAAGAGCCAAGAAGTGGAAGAAGAAGTTTAGATGGCGGGCGTAGAACAAGTAGAAGGACATCGTCAACTTCAAAATCGAGAAGAGATAGCGACTCTGGGTCAGATTTCGACGAGCTTAACGCCGAAATGCAAAAACTTTTGAATAGAAGATGATTTTTGTGTAAAGTTTAAATTTAGATTTTTTGTTTTCTAGACCTATTAAATAAGAGTTTAACTTGCTAGTCCTGGTTTTGATAAAGAATATTTTGTGGCAAGAAGTACTTATAAGAAACAACTAAAAAGAGTAGCCTTTTATAGACTGCTCTTTTTGATTTCTGTAAAACATTGGACATTTTTGGCGCTTTGCGGGACTAAATTTAAGTTTTATGTGGTTTATAAAGATGCAAAGTATTTAATTTTTATATCACAATCACATAACATTGTGTTTACTTTTTAGAGTAAAGGGTGAGTTCGGAGAGTTTGCCGTGGGATTTTAGGGTGGAGAGAAGTTTGGGGGTGATTGTGGCGCCCTTGGGGGCTAAGATGTGGTCGTCTAGTGAATAGATGTCGCGGGTGGTTGTGCGTCCGAGTAGGAAGTCACTGTTGCCGATAAATTTTTGCGGGGCTAGGTCAGTTGACATTATTTTTACGCGTTCTTCGATTGGGTGGAGTTTGACTTTTGGGCGAAAATTCGATGCGGAGACTTTTTTGTCTGAAAGGTTGACTATAATTGAGTTCGTGACGCTGACAATTTGGGTGGGAGAAAAGGTTGACGACGACGAAATGTATTCTTTTGCCGATAAGTTGTCTAAAAGCGCAATGTCAAGAAGCGTGCCTAGGTCTTGTCCGACGATGGAAAAAATTTTACGACCGATTGGGTTGTTGTCTAGGCAAGTAACCTGGTTTATGGTGGCGGTGAGTCCGTCGCCGTTTCTTAAAACAACATAGTTGTTTATTGCGTAAATTTTGTTGGCTGGGCAAGTGTATTCTTCTTCGTCACTATCAAAAAGAGTGAAAGAGACGATTTTTTTGTATCTGTCATCAAAACGAACATCTTTTATTGTGCCTTCTATTTTGCCTGTGTAAAGATTTAGGACTTGTTTTGAGATAAGGTCGCTGAGATTTATCATTTTATTATCCTTTTATTGTGAGATATTTATCTATATGACATCTTGTCCGTTTTTATTATTTGTTTTTAAGACGAAAATTTGTCTTAAAAAAGCGATTTTTAATATAAAATGGGCATAAAAACCATTATTAGGACGATAATGTAAGTTTTTTTTGGGGCTTTTTAAAAATATTTTTAAAAAGGCGGAAAAAAGTTGCCAAGGATAAGAAAAACTTTTAAAATAATAATATGTGGCTATTTGATAAAATAAAAAAGATGTTTAATAAAGGGATTTCTCTTAGTGAGAAAAATCGTGGCAACCTTATTACTTACATTAAGTTAAAGGATAACACGCTAAAACTTGGGCAAGAAATTAAGGTCGATGACGGATATAACCTTGTTTCTGTGTATTATAACCATTTTTGCGATGTCGTGGGCGTGGGGACGCATAAAATGGACGAATTGGCTTTGCCTAGGATGTATCGTCTTTTTTACAACGCTACACGAAAGGAAGATGAAAAGATTTCCGATAAAATTCAAAATGCTGACCTTTATTTTTTAAATCTTAACCAAATGAAAGCGTCGATACGCACGGGAAAAGTCCTTTTTATGTCAAATGGCGAAAAGGTTAAGGCAAGGCTGAAATGCGATGTTGAGTATAAAATCTCCGATGTGACAAAATTTATGGAATATTTTGCGAGCGAATTTGCTATATTAAAAAATGGCAAGGTTGTGGGCGAAGTTGAATATTTTTTGAATGACAAAATTGAAAAATGTGTTGAAAAGAGTGATTTTGATGACCTTTTTTCAAAAAAAAGTGATGTTGAGACAAAAACGTTGCAAAAACTTCAAGAATTGAAAGAAGAATTGGGGGTTGAAGTTGTGTCGGTTGTGTTATCTGACATTGAAGTCCCTAAAAAGCAACTTGGAAAGAAAATTATTGCGAAAAATAAGGTTGAAGCAAGTGATGAAGTTTTAAAAATGGCGGAAAATAGCATAAATGGCGTGACAAATGTGAAAGAAGAGATTTTGGCACGAGACGAGACTCAAGATATGACAAAAAAAGAAGGCGAATGTTCTTTTTCGACGCAAAATGATTTTTCTGCTCGCGAAAGTACACAAAACATGGAACAAAATTCTTCACAAAATGTCCAACCAACTTGTGATGACATTATAAAAAATGTAAATTTGACTCAAGGGGTATTGTATAGCGGTGGCGAAAAAAAAGAAAAATGGGAAGATAGTTATAAAATAGAAACTTCTCCATATAAAATAAGTGACGCGCCACAAGAAGCACCAAATTTGTTTGAAGAGCCTAGAGTTGAGCCTAAAAAACTTGTCAGCGAATTAGAAGAACAGCCTAAGGTCGTAACAAAATATAAAGTTGTTATAAAATGTCCTTGTTGTGGGGCGAAAAATGACGAGGACGCCGAGATTTGTATGGTGTGTAAGAGTAAATTGTAGATAAACGCTTTTATTGTAGATAACAAATTTTGGAAGAATAAGAACATATTTTCATAGAATATGTTAAATTCGTCCAAAATCAAAATTTCTGCATTGTTTCAAAATATTAACATATTTTCATAGGGTATGATAAAAGGTTGGTGGGGTAGATAAATAATCTACTTGCGTCCTTTAATAAACTAAAAGTGGAACAAGTGATAAAAAGTGTAGACAAAAACAAAAAAGGGGATAGGAAATCTATCTCCTTTTTGTATAGGATTTTTAGTCCGATTTTATTTTTCTCAATTTTGGTTGAGTTTTTATGTTTTATTTACCAAAAATGGTGTTGCGATTGAACTACAAGTAGGTAACAATGCGATTTTAGATCATTTATCTTTTTAATTATCCCCTAAAACCGCATTTACATTCGTACGAGTCGCAAAAATGACCGCCCTTGTCGTTTTCGGAAATTTTAATCCCGTCGCGGTTGCATGAGCAACCATTCCTATTGTGCACGCACGAGCAAACGCTACAACAAACCTTACAAATCGATTTTTCTTCTTCTTTCATTTTTTTTACTCCTTTTGATAAAAATAGGTTGCGCAAATTTTGAGGAAATATGCAAAATTTACGACCTATTATATATATAGGTTTAAAAAAAGAGTAAATTTTTTGCTGTTGGTAAAAATTGCAAACTATTATATATAAGGACTTTTGAAACTCTAAAAAATAAGTAGAGAAAGTGTTAGATAAAAAAATTTTGGCATAGTAAATCTTGTTTGAAGTTCGCTTTTTTGATTAGTGGCAAAATGGTTGATTTTGAAAGAAGAAATAAAAAGCCCCGTACATCGCGGGACTAAATATTATTTTGCTTTTAAATCTTCTTTAAGTTTTTTAACCATAAAGTCTGGGTCAATGCCGTGGACGGCGGATGCTTCTTCAACTGTTTCCATTCTGCTCATAGGACAAGAAAAACAGTGCATTCCAAAATTAGTTAAAATTTCTTGCGCGTTTTTGTAATTATCTAAAATGTCGCCCAAAGTTGTATTTTTTGTAATTTCCATATTGTAACTCCTTTTACAATTCTATTTTAAACATCTTTTAAAGAAAATACAAATATTTTTTGCAAAATTTCTCTATTACTGTTAAATACGCTTTAATTGTGGCTTAAAGCGAATAAGGATAATTGCGGGTTCTATGTTTTAGTGACGATATTTTTTAAGTGAATTATTCATGGTTTGAAAGGAATAAGAAGAAAGTGCTATTTTTTGTTAGAAGTCTTTATGTTTGGAATTATTCATAGGTGAAAGAAATAAAAAAGGTTTAGATAAAAAATATCAATTTACAACCTATATATAATAGGGGCAAAATTGGGTGATTTTTTTGTGCAGTTTGCACAAATTTATTTTTTTTTGAATAATCTTAAAAAAAGTGCTAAAAAGGGGTTGACTAATAGCAAAATTTGTAGTAAAATGGCTTCACCGTGAAATAAGGGTTGAAGTGTAAAGTTACTATTTTTAGCAACAAAAATAGAGAATTTACATGGACTAGTTTGAATTAAATTCAAGCGGGCTGATGAAAATCTTTGAAAAATCAAAAGATTTTTTTAAAGAGTGTCAATACGGAACACACGGTAAAGTGTATTGACTGAGTCGGTAAGGGTAAAGGAGAGTATATGGCAACACAAAAAATTAGAATCAAATTAAAAAGTTATGACCACAACTTGATTGATCTTGCTACTTCTAGAATAATGGATGCGGCGAGCAAATCTGGTTCACAAGTTGCAGGTCCAATTCCACTTCCAACAGAAAAAGAAGTGGTTACAATCATCAGAGCACCTCATAAATACAAAGATAGTCGTGAGCAATTTGAGATGCGTACACACAAAAGGGTTATTGATATTTACACTCCATCGAGCAAGGCAGTTGACGCTCTTATGAAACTTGACTTGCCAGCAGGGGTTGACATCAATATCAAACTATAAAGGTCGAGAAAGGAGATAAAAAATGAGCAAAGCAATTCTTGGAAAGAAGTTGGGAATGACACAAGTTTTCGACCTTGACGGCAAGGTAACGCCAGTTACAGTTATCCTTGCAGGACCATGCACCGTTGTCCAAAAGAAAACCGTGGATAAAGATGGATACGAAGCAGTGGTTGTTGCGTTTGGCGAAACAAGAGAAAATCTTAAAAACAAACCTGAGATGGGGCTTTTCAAAAAAGCTAACGTCGAAGCAAAGAAGTATTTGAGAGAACTTAAAGTTGACAATTATGCTGAACTTAATGTCGGCGACGAAATTAAGTGCAATGTATTTAGTGAAGGCGAACTTGTTGACGTTACAGGGACAACAAAGGGACATGGTTTTAGCGGAACAATCAAGAGATGGAACGCAAGAAGACTTAAAATGTCTCACGGTACAGGACCTGTTCATAGATCGGTTGGTGGTTTGAGTGCAAACTCAACTCCAAGTAGAGTTTTCAAAAACCACAAAATGCCTGGACAATTTGGTAACGATAGGGTTACGAAACAAAATCTAAAAGTCGTAAAGATTGATGAAGAAAGAAATCTTATTATGGTTAAGGGCGGTGTTCCTGGACATAAAGATGGACTCGTATCAATTTGCAGTGCTAAAAAGATAGCAAGATAAGGAGTAGTTTAAAATGCCAAGAGTAAAAGTTTATAACACAAAAGCAGAAGTCGTAGGACAGACTACTCTTAGTGATAAAGTTTTCGGCTGTGAATACAACGAACCTCTTATTCATCAAGTAGTTGTGGCTTACAACAATAATCAAAGACAAGGTACAAAGTCAACTCTTCTCCGTAGCGAAGTTAGAGGACATGCAAAGAAGCCTTGGAGACAAAAAGGAACAGGTAGGGCAAGACAAGGTTCTACAAAATCAGCACAATGGAAAGGTGGCGGTATCATTTTTGCACCAAAGCCAAGAGATTTTTCTCAAAAAGTCAACAAATCAATGAAAGTTTCAGCGTTTAAGAGTGCAATCAGTGCAAAACTTGCTGATAGCGAAATTGTAGTGCTTGATTCGCTTGTTCTTGAAGCACCAAAAACAAAACTTTTCAAAGAAGTTATGGACAACTTTGAAGTTGGGACAAAAAATGTTCTTTATGTTTTGGCTGAAAAGAATGACGACATTGTTCGTGCATCAAAGAATATTCCAAACGCTCACGTAACTTACGCTGATGTCCTTGGAACATACGACGTTGTTGCAAATTCTAAACTTTACATCACAAAAGATGCAATCAAGAAAATAGAGGAGGCTTATAAATAATGAACGCCTACGATATTATTAAAAAACCGCTCTTGTCGGAAAAATCGTACGCAACTATTTCTGATAAAAAGTACACTTTTATCGTTGATATAAATGCTAATAAGATTCAAATTAAACAAGCGGTTGAACAAATTTTTAAAGTAAAAGTCAAACAAGTAAACACCTTAATTGTTAAGGGAAAAGTCAAAACTCAAAATACAAAACAAGGCAGAAGCGTCGGCAGAACAAGTGATTACAAAAAAGCAATCGTTGTTTTGACAAAAGATAGCAAGCCAATTGAGTTCTTTGAGAGTTTAAATTAAGGTAGGAGAGATAAAATGGCAATTAAAAGACATAATCCAACCACACCTTCGCAAAGATTTCTTACAACGGCTGATTTCTCAGAACTTACAAAAAAGGCTCCTGAAAAATCACTTCTTGCTGTTAAAAACAAAAACGGCGGAAGAAATAACCAAGGAAGAATATCTGTTAGACATAAAGGTGGCGGAAATAGACAAAAATACAGAGTTATCGAATTTAGACGTTTGCATGACAATGTGCCTGCTAAGGTCGAAGCGATTGAATACGACCCAAATAGAACTGCCTATATCGCTCTACTATCATATGCGGATGGCGCAAAATCATATATTCTCGCTCCTGTCGGGCTTAATGTTGGCGACAAGGTTATGAGCGGGGAAGAAGTTGAAGTAAAAGTCGGAAATTGTATGCCTCTTAAAAACATTCCTGTTGGGTCTGTTGTTCACAATATCGAACTTAGACCAAAGCAAGGCGCTGTTATTGCAAGATCAGCTGGTATTTCAGCAAGACTTATGGCAAAAGAAGGCAAGTATGCAACAATCAAGATGCCTTCTGGCGAAATGAGACTTGTACTTGCTGAATGCAGAGCAACTTTGGGACAAGTTGGCAATGTTGACCACGAAATTATTTCGATTGGTAAAGCAGGAAGAAATAGACATATGGGAGTTAGACCTACTGTTCGTGGTTCGGTTATGAACCCTAACGACCACCCACACGGCGGTGGTGAAGGTAAGTCTCCTGTTGGTAAGGCTGGACCTGTCACTCCATGGGGCAAACCTGCTCTTGGATATAAGACAAGAAATAAGAAAAAAAGTACTAATAAGTTCATTATTAGTAGAGCGAAGTAGGAGTAGATAAGATGAGTAGATCTTTAAAGAAAAAACCTTATGTCGAACAAAGACTTTTTGATAGAGTTAAGGCTATGAACGAGTCAAATACAAAAAAACCACTCAAAACATGGTCAAGAGCATCTGTCATTTATCCAGAATTTGTCGGACATACAATAGCGGTTCATAATGGAAAGAAGCACATTCCTGTTTACTGCACAGCCGAAATGGTTGGACATAAACTCGGCGAGTTTGCTCCAACAAGGACTTTTAGGGGCCACGGCGCTGATAAAGCGAAGGCTAAGTAAGGAGAGAAAAAATGGCAAAGAGAATTAAAGAAAAAACCGAGAAAATCAACCAAACTCGTGACAGAAGACCTGTTGCTAAGGCAAAATATCTTAGAGTTAGTTCTTCAAAACTCGACCTTGTTAATGACCTTGTCAGAGGAAAGAGTTACAATGACGCTGTCGCGATTTTGAGCAACACTCCTAACAAATCCGCAGATTACGTTTTGAAAGTTATCGTTTCTGCAGGTGCTAACGCTGAAAATAAGGGACTTAATAAAGACGACCTTTATGTTGCTGAAATTTATTCAGGACAAGGCGCTACCTATAAAAGACAAAATATTCGTGGCAGAGGACGTGTTGACCAAATTTTAAAAAGAACAAGCAATATCACTGTTATATTGGATACGGTTAAGTAAGGGGAGAGCAGAAAATGGGACAAAAAGTTAGTCCAAACGGACTTAGAATAGGGATCAATAAGGGCTGGACTTCTTTGTGGTATAGCAAAAAAGAAAATTTTGCAAAAAACATTAAAGAAGACAACGTTATTAGAAATTTCATTAAGAAAAAATATTATGCTTGCGCTATCTCTAAAGTGGTTATTGAAAGAACCGAAAAGAGAATTGTCGTTAGTATCTATACTGCTAGACCTGGTATTTTAATCGGTCAAAAGGGTGCAGGAGTTGAAGCGTTAAAGAAAGAACTTGCTAAACTCACAAATGCAGATATGATTTCTATCAACATTAAAGAAATCAAAAATCCTGACATCGACGCAACTTTGATTGCTGAAAGCATTGCAAGTCAACTTGAAAAGCGTGTTCATTTTAGACGTGCGATGAAAATGGCTATGCAAAAAGCAATAAAAGCGGGTGTTAAGGGTATCAAAGCAATGGTTGCTGGCCGTCTTGACGGGGCAGATATTGCTAGAACAGAACATTATCATCAAGGTAGTCTTCCTTTGCAAACTTTGAGAGCAGATATCGATTACGGTTTTGCTGAAGCAAAAACGACTTTTGGTATCTTAGGAATTAAGGTTTGGGTTTACAAAGGTGAGATTTTAGCGAAAAAGACTCCTGTAAAAAAGGGGGAAGTTAACAATGTTAATGCCTAAAAAAGTTAAAAGAAGAAAAGTTCAACGTGGCAGAATGAAAGGCGTGGCAACACGTGGAAACAAACTTGCTTACGGTGATTATGGCTTGGCAACAACTGAGCCAGGTTGGATTACTTCCAATCAAATTGAAGCAGCTCGTATCGCTATGACAAGATACACCAAGAGGGGTGGTAAAGTTTGGATTGATATTTTCCCAGACAAACCTATCACTAAAAAACCTGCCGAAACTCGTATGGGTAGCGGAAAAGGTAACCCTGAATATTGGGTCGCTGTCGTAAAGCCAGGTAGAGTGCTTTTTGAGATTAGCGGTGTTGCAGAAGATGTGGCAAAGGAAGCGCTTAGACTTGCTTCTCACAAGTTGCCAGTTGTTACAAAAGTTGTAACAAGAGAAAAAGAAACCCCTAAAACTCAAGAAGACGTAAAAGGTGGTGCAGTTTAATGAAAATAAAAGATATTAGAAATATGACAAATGAAGAACTTAATGCAAAGTTGGCTTCAACAAAAGCAGAACTCTTCAATTTAAGATTTCAACACGCAACGGGCAACCTTGCAAATCCAATGCTTCTCAATACTTTGAAAAAAGATATTGCAAAAATCAAAACTGTTCTTACCGAAAGAGAAATGAATATTAACTCTAACAAAAAGGCTAAGGCATAGGAGATAAGAGTATGGAAGAAATTAGAAACAATAGAAGAACAAAGGTTGGCGTGGTTGTTAGTGACAAAATGGACAAGACTTGTGTTGTCGCTGTCACAAGCAATGTTAAACACCCAATTTACAAAAAAGTCGTTAAGGTTACTAAGAAATTTAAGGCTCACGATGAGAACAATGAGTGCAAAGTTGGTGACACTGTCGAAATCGCAGAAACAAGACCAATCAGCAAAACAACTCACTTTAGAATTCTTAGAATAATCGAGAGAGCGAAATAATTTATAGGAGAAAGATAAAATGATTCAACCACAAACAAGATTGAAAGTTGCTGATAACACTGGTGCAAAAATTATTATGTGTATTAGAGTTCTTGGCGGTTCATTTAGAAGAAGTGGAAACATTGGAGATGTTATCATTGCTTCTGTTAAAAAGGCTACTCCTGGTGGCGTTGTTAAAAAAGGCGATGTCGTCAAGGCGGTTATTGTAAGAACAAGTAAAGGTGTTCAAAGAGCGGACGGTTCGTCAATCAGATTTGACGATAATGCTGCGGTTATTATTGATAACCAAAAGCAACCACGTGGAACTCGTATCTTTGGGCCAGTCGCTAGGGAACTAAGAGAAAATGGTTATATGAAGATCGTTTCTCTTGCTCCAGAAGTATTGTAAGGAGGATAAGGAAGTATGGCAAAATGTTTAATTAAAAAAGGCGATAACGTTGTCGTCCTTACAGGCAAAGAAAACGGAAAAACTGCTGAAGTTTTGGAATGTTTCCCAAAAGAAAATAAGGTCACTGTTAAAGGACTTAATATGATTGTCAAACACAACAAGCCAAGGTCGGCTCAAGACAAGGGCGGAATTGTGAAAAAAGAAGGCAAGATGGATGTGAGCAATGTTATGGTTGTTTGTCCAGCGTGCAACAAGGCAACAAGAGTCAAAATGGGCGAAGGAAAAGACGGCAAAAAGGTCAGAATGTGCAAAAAATGTGGCGCTGTTCTTGATGCTGGCGTTAAAAAAGTTCAACCAAAGAAAGCTGAACCTAAAGCAGAAACAAAAACAACTAAAAAAGCAGTTAACAAGAGCAGTGATGTGAAAAAGGAAGTCGTTAAAGACACTAAAAAGCACGAAACAAAGTCTGCTCCAAAAAAAGTAACAAAGTCGGTACCAGTCGCTAAAAAGTCTAGTAGCACAGCAAAGAAAATCGGTGGAAAGTAGGAGAAAAAGATGGCAGACAAGAAACAAATGGCTAGGTTGCACGTCGAATATGTTAAAAATGTTGCGCCAGCCTTAAAGAAAGAATATTCTTATAAAAATGTTATGGAAATTCCTAAACTTGACAAAATTGTTGTTAGTATGGGACTTGGACAAATAAAAGACAACTCAAAGAGCTTTAACCTTGCTCTTGATGAGTTGACTCAAATCACTGGTCAAAAAGCTGTTGCAACGACTGCAAGAAAGTCAATCTCGAACTTCAAAGTTAGAGAAGGACAAAAAATCGGTGCAAAAGTTACATTAAGAGGCGAAAAAATGTATGAGTTCCTTGATAGGCTCATCTCAATCGCACTTCCAAGAGTTAGGGACTTTAAGGGTATCAATCCAAAGTCTTTTGACGGAAGGGGAAATTACTCTTTTGGAATAAAAGAACAACTTATATTCCCAGAGATTTCATATGAAAAAGTCGAAAAAGTCAGAGGTATGGATGTTATCATTGTTACAACTGCAAAGACTGACAAAGAGGCTTATTCCTTACTTAGTTTACTAGGAATGCCTTTTGCAAAAAGATAATTCAAGGATAGAGAAGGAATTTAATTATGGCAAGAAAAGCAATGATAAATAAACAACAAAAGACGCAAAAATATTCCACAAGAGAATATACACGTTGCTCCATTTGCGGGAGACCACACGCTGTTCTCAAAAAATATGGAATTTGCAGAATTTGTTTCAGAAATCTAGCGTACAAAGGCGAAATACCTGGCGTTAAAAAGTCTAGTTGGTAAAGGAGAAAAGGGAAATGATAGTTACAGATCCAATCGCAGATATGCTTACACGTGTTAGAAATGCTCTTACTATTAAGAGACAAACTGTGGAAGTTCCTGCTTCAAAAACAAAAAATGCTATTGCTGAAATCCTTTTCAACGAAGGTTATATCGAAAAGTATGAGCTCGTCGACGACGGAAAATATAAGTCAATCAAATTGACATTAAAATATGGACCAAACGGCGAAAAAGTTATTCAAGGTTTGAAGAGAATTTCTAAACCAGGGCTTAGAGTTTATGCGGAATGCAACGATATTCCTATGGTTCTTAACGGACTTGGAATCGCAATAGTTTCGACGAATAAAGGAATTATGACGGATAAAGAGGCTAGACGACAAAATGTCGGCGGAGAAGTCTTGGCTTTCGTTTGGTAAAGGGGGAAAAGAAGATGTCTAGAATCGGAAGAATGCCAGTCGTTATACCAAACGGGGTTAACGTCACTATTGATAATGACAATGTTGTCACAGTCGAAGGTAAACTTGGTAAACTTAGCCAAAAAGTTGACAAAGTTATCAATGTTGAAGTTAAAGACGGACACGTTGTTTTGACAAGACCTAATGATTTGTCTGATACGAAGGCAAAACATGGCTTGTATAGAATGCTTGTAGCAAATATGGTTCATGGAGTGAGCGAAGGCTTTTCTAAAACTCTTAACATTAACGGTGTTGGTTACAAAGTCGCAAAACAAGGCAATAAGGTTGTTTTGAACTTGGGATTTTCTCACCCAGTCGAAATCGTGGAGGAAGAAGGAATTACTCTTGAAACTCCAGATGCAACAACTCTTGTTGTTAAAGGAATTAACAAAGAACTTGTTGGGCAATATGCTGCAAAAGTTAGAGGTCTTAGACCAGTAGAACCTTATCATGCGTACGGAATTAAGTACAGTGATGAAGTTGTTATCAAAAAAGTCGGAAAAGTTTCGGGTAAGAAATAAGTTTAACGGAGAAAGAAAATGATAAATAAACTTAACAAAAATTCTCAAAGAAGAAATCGTCATTTGAGAGTAAGAAAAAAGGTTTTTGGAACTTCCAAGACTCCAAGACTTGATGTTTATAGGTCAACTACTAACATCTATGCTCAAATCATTGATGACGAAAAGGGAGTTACTCTTTGCTCGGCATCAACTTTGTCTAAGGAACTTGCTGAAACTTTAAAGAACAAAACAAAATCTGAGCAAGCGTTTGCAGTTGGCGAACTTGTTGGAAAACTTGCAAAGAAAAAAGGTATCAAAGAAGTTGTTTTTGACAGAGGTGGTTACCTTTATACTGGAAGAGTTTTGCAACTTGCAGAAGGTGCTAGAAAGGCAGGTCTAGAATTCTAATGGAGGAAAATATGGAAAAAGAAGTTGTGCAAGAAGTTAACACAGAAGTTCAACCTGAAACAGTTAAAGAAACTAAGCCTACAAAGGTAGAAAAATCAACTGTTAAGACCTATAATGCTGAGCCAAAAACAAACAAAAAGTTTGACAAGAGAAAAAATGACAGACAAGAAGCACGTAAAGAGGACAGTGAGTTTGATAAGAAACTTGTTGAAGTTAGACGTGTTACAAAGGTTGTTAAAGGCGGAAAAACAATGAGATTTAGCGCGCTTGTTGTCGTTGGAAACAAAAATGGTCTCGTCGGAATGGGTATCGGAAAATCTAACGAAGTCCCAGAAGCTGTCGAAAAAGCAAGCGCTGCAGCAAAGAAGAATTTGATTTCTGTTCCTATCGTTGGAACAACAATTCCACACGATGTCATCGGAAAATTTAGTTCGTCAAGTGTTCATATGTTCTCCGCACCAAAAGGTACTGGTGTTATCGCGGGCGGAAGCGCAAGAGCGGTTATCGAACTTGCAGGTATCAAAGATATTGTTACAAAATCTCACGGCTCGAACAACAAAATCAACGGTGTTAAAGCAACAATCGAAGGTTTGAAGTCGCTTAGAACTCGTGAAGAAATCGCTATCCTTCGTGGAAAGAATGTTGAAGAGATTTAGGTCGAGTGTTTGGAGGAAATCATGGAAAAAAAGGTTAGCAAAAAGAAAAATAACGGAAAACTCAAAGTTACTTATGTTAAAAGTGCTATTGGGTATGACAAACGCCAAGCAAAAATCTTGGAAGCGCTCGGTTTTAAGAAGCTTAACACCACAAGAGTGTTTCCAAACAACGAATGCATTAAAGGCAGTTTGTTTAAAGTAAGACACTTGGTCAAAGTCGAAGAAATTGACTAATATAAGGAGATAAAAAATGAACATTCAATCGTTAAGACCTGCAGAGAATAGTAGATTTAAGCAAAAAAGACTTGGTCGTGGCATTGGTTCGGGCGTTGGCAAGACAAGCGGAAAAGGTCACAAAGGTCAAAATGCTAGAAGCGGGGGCGGTGTTAGAGTCGGGTTCGAAGGCGGACAAATGCCTCTTATCAGAAAACTTCCTAGAAGAGGTTTCAACAATGCTTTGTTTAGAAAGAACTACACAGTTATCAATGTCTCGGATTTGAACAAATTTGATGACAATTCAACTGTCGATGCAAACAGCCTAATCGAAAAAGGCATCGTTTCTAAAATCGAAGAATATGGTGTCAAAGTTCTTGGAAATGGTAAACTTGAAAAAGCACTTACAGTCAAATTTAACAAATTCTCTGAAAGTGCAAAGAAGAAAATTATCGAAGCAAATGGTTCCGTTGAGGAGGTATAATGTTTAAGACTCTAAGAGAAGCATTTAAAATAAAAGAGGTTAGAAAAAAGATATTTTTAACTTTACTTCTGCTTCTTATTTATAGAATTGGTTGCTGGTTGCCTACACCTGGTATTAAACTTGGTACGTACCAAGATGCTGTTAGCAGTGGTGGTGACTTTTTGTCAATCATTAGTGCGGTAAGTGGTAGCGCGCTTAGCAATGGTGCGGTGCTTGCACTTGGAGTTGTCCCTTATATCAACTCGTCCATTATTATACAACTTCTTTCAGTCGCGATTCCTAGTCTTGAAAGACTTTCCAAACAAGGCGGGGAAGAAGGAAGAAAGAAAATGTCGCTTTACACAAGAATTTGTGCGTTAATTCTTGCAATTATTCAAAGTATTGGTATAGTTGTTGGATTCGGCGTAGATAGTCTTGATAGCACTGTTTTCTTTGGTTCTCCATTTGCAACTGGAGCAGTTGTTGTGGCTATTTTGGTCGCAGGGTCAATGTTTACTGTTTGGCTTGGCGAAAAAATAACTGCACTCGGAATTGGAAATGGTTTGTCACTTCTCATCTTCGTTGGACTTTTGTCTAGCGCAGGTATGGCAATATTTAACGCAATCACAAGCATTTCATCAAGTAATCTTGAAAGTTTGTGGACATTGCTTATTTTCCTTGCTTTACTTGTTGTTATCTTTATGTTTATTGTTTGGATTGATAGCGCTGAAAGGCGAATTCCAGTCCAATACGCAAAACAAATTAAAGGTAGAAAGATGTATGGTGGACAAAACACAAACATTCCTATCAAAATCAACGCCTCGGGCGTTATGCCAATCATTTTTGCAACGGCACTTATAAGTTTTCCACAACTTGTTATGAGTATCTTCTGGTACAGCACCGAAGAGGGAAGCGCTTATATGTGGTATGCTGAGCATCTTGGTGCGGGCACATGGCCATATGTAATTATTTTGGCAGTACTAATTTTACTTTTCTCATATTTTTATTCACAAATCAGTTTCAATCCAGAAGATGTTTCAAGACAAATTCAACAAAACGGCGGATTTATTCCTGGATATAGAGCGGGAAAACCTACTGCAGATTACCTTAAAAAAGTCTCAAATAGGTTGACTTTGTGGGGAGCAATATTCCTTGCTGTTATTGCACTTGTCCCAAGTTTCATTTTCAGCCTTGTTGGGTCGTCGGGGTCACTTATCAACGCATTTAGTGCGACGGGACTTCTTATCGTTGTTTCGGTTGCGCTTGAACTTGATAAACAACTCGAAGCACAACTTTTGATGAGAAATTACAAAGGATTTTTGAAGTAAACAATTCGTTAATGGATATAGACAAGTAATGTGTTATTGTTAATTACAAATTGATTTGTTTTGTGCAAAATCACGACATATTGATGCGTCACTTGTTTGTAATCACAAAAGGCTCTAAGATTTATTTTCTTAGGATACAAATTGTTGATAACTAAAAAGGAAAAAATATGAAAATTGTACTACTTGGACCTCCTGGAAGCGGGAAGGGAACGCAAGCAAATTTAATTTGCAAGAAATATGACATTCCACACATCTCGACAGGAGATATATTTAGAACAAATATTGCAAACGGAACTGCTCTTGGAAAAAAGGCAAAAGAATACATTGACGCGGGGTCACTTGTTCCAGACGAACTCACAATTAAGATAGTTGAAGATAGACTTAAACAAGACGATTGCAAAAATGGATTTGTTTTGGACGGCTTTCCAAGAGTGAGAACCCAAGCGGAAGCGTTAAGCAAAATGACGCAAATTGATAAGGCTATTATGATTGATTTGGATGACGAAGAGATTATAAATAGACTTTCAAAAAGAAGAATGTGTAGAAAGTGTGGCAATCCTACACATTTGGACAACCTTATTAACGGCTATTGCGAAAAATGTGGCGGTGAAGTGTATACTAGAGCCGACGACGCACCAGAAGTTATTAAACAAAGGTTAATTAAACAAAAGTTGCCACAAGATGTAGTTGATTTCTATAAGGATTTGGGACTTTTTGAAAAGATAAATTCCACAAATAGTATGGAGGAAACTTTTAAACTTGTCGACAGCATCCTTAGCGGAATAAAAGAGTGATTTTATGATAAGAATTAAGTCTGATAAAGAAATTGCAATTATGAGAATAGCGGGCGAAATCACAAGGAACACACTTCTCGAAGTTGAAAAGTATGTTAAACCTGGGGTGACGACCAAAGAACTTGACAAAATTGCCTATGATTATATCACAAGTCACAAAGCAAAACCTTCGTTTTTGCACTATGGCGGGTTTCCAGCAACCATTTGTGCAAGCGTAAACGAAGTCGTTGTGCACGGTTTTCCAAATGACGAACCTTTAAAAGAAGGTGACATCGTTAGCATTGATGTTGGTGCTTGTTACGAAGGTTATCACGGGGACAGTGCAAGGACGTTTGCTGTCGGAAAAATTAGCAAAGAAAGACAAAAACTTATAGATGTCACGAAGCAAAGTTTTTTTGAAGGCATAAAGAATATTAAAGCGGGAAGTAGAGTGGGCGATATATCTTCGGCTGTTCAAAATTATGTTGAAAAATATGGTTTTGGAGTCGTGAGAGATATGGTCGGACACGGCGTGGGCAGAAATCTTCACGAAGACCCAAGTGTTCCTAACTATGGATACGCGGGACTTGGTCCAGTTCTCAAAAAGAATATGGTTATCGCAGTTGAACCTATGGTTACAGAAGGCGATTACGAAATCAACATTGATGGCTGGTCAGTTACTACGATTGATGGGTCTTGCTCAGCGCATTATGAAAACACTATCCTTATTACAGACACTGGCGTGGAAATTTTAACCTGATAAAAAGGAGAATTTTGTGTTGAAAGTAAAAAGCATTGTGGAGTCGAGTAAGGGGCACGACAAGGGAAGAATGTATGTTGTTGTAAAATTAGATGGCGAATTTGCTTACCTTTGCGACGGCGATTATAGAACTTTTGACAACCCTAAAAAAAAGCGAATTAAACATTTGAAGGATACGTTCGACGAACTCGCAACAAGTAAAGAGATTGACGACTTGTACGATTATGAAATTAAGACAATTCTAAAATCTTACTACAACAAAAAATGATGTTTTCTTTTAAGAAAAAGGAGAAAAAATGCCAAAATCAGATTGTTTGGAAACCGAAGGAATAGTTACAGAAGTGTTACCTAATGCAACATTTAAGGTTAAACTTCAAAACGGGCATATCATCACTTGCTACATTTCTGGGAAACTTAGAATGAATTTTATTAAAATTCTTGCTGGAGATGCAGTTAAGGTTGAGATGAGCCCTTATGATTTGACTAAGGGTAGAATAATTTGGAGAAGTAAATCCAATTAAAAACAAATTTAAGGAGAAGAAAAAATGAAAGTTAGACCATCAGTTAAACCAATTTGTGATAAATGTAAGGTCATAAAGAGAGAAGGCAAGGTTATGGTTATATGCCCAAACAAAAAGCATAAACAAACTCAAGGTTAGAAAATTACATTCTGCGTGCGGCTGTTTTGGGTGAAAACTTAAAATTACGCAGGTGACTATATATTTTTGTATTGCTTTTTTTAAAAATTTGACTAAAATAGTAGTTAATGAGTGAAAAAGTAGTACTTTTTTGGGTGAAAAGATAATCTTTTTAACCGCTTATTTTAAAATTTTTATTTAAGGAGAAATAATATGGCTCGTATTGCTGGTGTTGATTTACCAAACGAGAAAAGACTTGAAATCGGTCTTACCTACATAAAAGGTATTGGCAGAGTTACAAGTAACAAAATTTTAAACGAAACAAAAATCAGTCCTGACATTCGTGTAAAAGACCTTAGCGAAGAACAAGTCGCTACATTGAGAAATTACATCGAAAAGAACCTTACTGTCGAAGGCGACCTTACAAGGGAAGTTTCTTTGAATATTAAGGGCTTGTCAGAAATTGGTTGCTACAGAGGCATTAGACATAGAAAAGGCTTGCCTGTTAGAGGACAAAGCACTAAACAAAATGCTCGTACAAGAAAAGGTCCAAAAAGGACTGTCGCAAAGAAGAAAAAGTAAGGAGGTAGTGGATAGAAATGGCAAATAATACAAAAAAAGTTGTTAGAAAGAAAAAACAAACTAAGAATGTCGACAAGGGCGCTGTTCATATTCAAGCAAGCTTTAACAATACGCTTGTTACTTTTACCGACCTTGCTGGAAATACGCTCTCTTGGTCAAGTGCTGGCTCACTTGGATTTAGAGGCGCAAGAAAGAGCACTCCATTTGCTGCTCAACAAGCAGTTGAAACTGCTGCAAAAGTCGCAAAAGAACATGGACTTAAATCAGTTGAAGTTTATGTAAAAGGACCTGGCAATGGTAGAGAAGCGGCAATAAGAGCGCTTAGTACCGCGGAACTTAACGTCACAAAAATTAGTGATGTCTCGCCAATCCCACACAATGGTTGCCGTCCTCCTAAAAAGAGAAGAATTTAAGAAGGAGAAGAGAGAATATGGCAAAATATACAGATGCAGATTGCAGACTTTGCAGAAGAGAAGGTTGCAAACTTTTCTTGAAGGGTGATAGATGTATTTCCCCAAAGTGTGCTATGGAAAAAAGACCAGTTGTTCCTGGACAACACGGACTTGGAAGAAAGAAAGTGACCGATTATGGCACTCAGCTTAGAGAAAAACAAAAAGTTAAAAGAGCGTACGGACTTCTTGAAAAACAATTCAGAGAATATTATGAAAAAGCAACACGTATGAAAGGTGTTGTGGGCGAAAATATGCTCAGTTTGCTTGAAAGAAGACTTGACAATGTCGTTTATAGAATGGGCATTGGCGACAGCAGAAGCGAAAGTAGACAAATTGTTAACCACGGGCACATTTGTGTTAATGGCAAAGTTGTTAATATTCCTTCATATCTCGTCAAAGTCGGCGACGAAATCTCAATCAAAGAAAGCAAGAGAAACCTTCCAAAGTTCGCTCAACTTAGAGAAATCAAGTTGGTTTGCCCAAAATGGTTGGAATTTAATACAAGCACAATGGTTGGCAAAATACTCGCATTGCCAAAGAGAGATGATATTGATCTTAACATTCAAGAACATATGATTATTGAGTTGTACTCAAGGTAAGGGGGGATTTTCACATGATGCAAATAGAAAAACCAAGAGTTTCTATAGACGAAAAGGAAAACGGCGCTTTTGCGACCTTTGTTGTCGAACCACTTGAAAAAGGTTTTGGTATCACAATCGGCAACTGCCTTAGAAGAACTCTTCTAGGTTCTATGCCTGGTGCCGCGGTTACTGCTATTAAAATCGACGGCGTTCAACACGAATTTACAAGTATTCCTGGTGTTACAGAAGATGTTACTGACATCGTTCTTAACTTCAAGAACCTTGCAGTTATGACCAGTGTCTTGGATGAAGATTTTACTACAACTTTGCACTTGCACAAAAAAGGCGCTTGCACAGTTTATGCTAGCGATATCGAAGCAAACGACCAAGTTGAGATTTTGAACCCAGAACTCAAGATTTGTACGCTTGATGACGGGGCAAGTATTGACATCGAAATCATTGTTGGTCGCGGAAGAGGTTATAACACCGCTCAAAAGAATAAAAAAGAAGATTATCCAATCGGCGTTATTGTTATGGATTCGATTTTTACACCTGTTAAGGCTGTTAACTATCAAGTCGAAAGCACTCGTGTTGGACAATCTATTGATTACGACAAATTGACTTTGGAAGTTAGAACAAACGGCACTATGAGCGCAAAAGAGGTTGTTTCACTTGCTTCTAAAATCGTTGAAGACCATATGCATCTTTTTGTTGATATGGTTGAACATATGGACGAAGTCGACATTTTGGTTTCTCATGAAGAAGACAAGCCTATTAAGGTTATGGAAATGTCTATCGAAGATATGGATTTGTCAGTTAGAAGTTACAACTGCTTGAAGAGAGCAAATATCAACACTATCGAAGATTTGACAAAGAAGTCAAAGGATGATATGTTGAAGGTCAGAAATTTGGGACTTAAATCTCTTGAAGAAGTAATCAACAAACTTGAAAGTATGGGATTGTCGCTTAGAAACGACGAAGAATAGTCCTAATAACACATTTTAAAGGAGAAAATTATGGCTACTGTTGCTAAATTGAATAGACCTACAAAAGAAAGAATGAGTTTGCTTCGCAATCAAGCAAGTTCTCTTCTTTGGGACGGAAAGGTCACTACAACTTCGGCTAAGGCTAAAGCTCTACAAAGTTACACTGAAAAGATTTTGACTCTCGCTATCAATTCTTACGAAGATACTGTCAAAGTCGTCAAAACAAGTGTTGATAGTAAGGGCGTTAAGGTCAAAAGAGAAGTTTTAAATGACGGACCAAAGAAATTGAAAGCGCGCAGAATGATTATGTCTAAACTTTTCGATAGACAAGAACAAAGACAAGAAAAAGAGTCTAAGGCAAGTTTTGTCGAAAGAACAAAAGACATTAACCACCCACTTATTGAAAAAATCTTTAATGTTTACGCTCCAAAATATGCGGAAAGAATTAAAGAAAAAGGACAAGGTGGTGGCTACACAAGAGTCTTGAAGGCTGATATGAGACGTGGCGACGCTGCACAACTTTGCATAGTTGAGTTGGTCTAATAAAATAACCACTAGTAGGAGATTTTCTCTTGCTAGTGTTTTTTTATATTGCATACAAATAAAAGTTAAATCAGCAGAAAATTCCACGAATATAGTAAAAAAAGTACAAAACATTAAAAAATGACAATAAAGAATGCGGGGTAAGGGATAAAAATGGGATTTAATTTTTTGGGTAAATTTGTTTTACAAGGTCAAGGCTTTGTGATACAATAACAATGTATCTTTGTGGGTTTGGCTCAAAAGTTACAACTTTTTGGGCTAAAAGTAACAAAAAATGCTATCATATGCGCAAATTCGCATATATTTTAGAGGTATATGCATAATTTTGTGACTTTTTAGAGATAACAAATAATGAAAAAGTGAGTGGGTTATGGACTATATTTTTCCAGCAGTTTTTTATAGAGACGAAGATAACGATAATTATGTAGTCGCTTTTGACGATGTCCGCATTTATTGTCAGGGCAAGACAATTGAAGAGGCTTATTTTGTTGCGCGCAAATATCTTAGAGATTTTTGCAAGTTGTCTATTAAAATGTATGGCGAGGTCCAAGAAAAAGCCCGTACATATCTTGAATCAAGGCAAAACCACAAAAATGAAATCGTTTTGCTTGTCGACGCCGAAGTTTGAGTCGTGTTTGCTTGACTATATTATCGGAAGTTGAGTCGGAGAGTTTACTCTCCAGCGAGACTGATGGTTA
>CALBHW010000003.1 GCA_937893125.1 uncultured Clostridia bacterium | reverse complement strand
GGGGAGCAAGGTAAAAACTAATTTTTTCCCCTAAAAACTATTTTTTTTCTTAGTACCCTTTTTTCTATTATTATAATAGTTTTTATTTCTTTTTTGTACCAAATTTCGCAACGCTAAAATCTCTACATTCCTTTATTTTAAAGGGTTTTATCGATTTAGTACCTACGATAATCAACTCTATTTACTTGTTCTTGTTTCTTCTCTTGTTTGTCACTTATTACGTTACAAAGTTTGTTTGTAAGTGGCATAAGAAGAGTAGAAATTAGGGAGTTAGCGAGCATATAAATAGAGAATATCGAACTCGACCTAAGCGTAAATAAAAGCATTACAACAGGCAAGAAAAACATCATAACCTTTGCCATTGCGCCTTGGTTTTGCGCATTTGCGCCGTCTTTTGGTTGCATAGATTTACGCGACAAAAATTGTGACAAAAGCGACACACCCACGACCAAAATCGACAAAATATAATAACCATTTACGCCGTTTGTGTCGCCGTTTAGAAGTTTTGACATAATAGTGTTGTACTCTTCTTTTGAAATTGTGTCATTAGTCGCATTTTTGTATGCGTCATAGGTCAAAATTTCGTTAACTGTTGGCTTGTCCGCTATCCAAATGTTCTTAATCCAGAGCCAACTGTCCTTAATTTCTTCATATTTTTGAACAACCAATTCTTGCGCTTCGCCTTTGTAGACGCTAAGGTCGTCATTTATGCGAGATTCTACGCGCGTCGCAAGTTCTTCTTCCGTTATAGGCTCAGTGAGCCCTGCCTCGATTTCCGCTTTAATTTCGTTTTGTTTAGCGGTCAAAAGAGTGTTTATATATGTCGTCTTTTCTTCTTCGGTCTCGAAAGCATTAAGTACGCTCTCGTCAATACCATAATAGGTGTTGTAATTTGGGTTGTAACTGCTATAATAGGTCTCTTTTAGCGTGTCAAATTGCGTTTTCATCTTGAACCCCGCTATGTACTGAATGGAGTTAAAAAGTGTTAAGAAAATGACAAGCGTCGCAACCATATAAACAAGCATTACAATACAACTGCCTTTCATAGAAAAGCCCGACCTTTTGTACAACTCGTTTTGTTTTTGGTACAAAAGCGTTTGGTTGTTTCCGTACTGTTTTTGAAGTTTCTCGAGTTGAGGCCTTAGTTTAGCCTGCTGACGAGCGGTTTTATTAGTGTAATATCTTTGAAAGAAGTCAAGTGGCGTCAAAATAAGTTTTAACACGATTGTGAACAAAATAATCGTCCAAGCATAACTTCCCACATCAAAGATTTTAATTAAGGTCGCCCAAACGTTGCCTTCTGGCCAGGCGGAACCTAAAAGATTTATAATATCCATTTCACCTTTCCTTTAATGTTGGGTTTAACTGGGTCCAACCCGCCTTTACTTTTTGGGTTGCACCTTAAAATTCTTTTTATGCCTAAAAAACTACCTTTAAAGACGCCGTACTCGTCGACCGCTTGTAAAAAATAGGTCGAGCAACTAGGCGTAAACTTGCAACACGGACAAAGAATCGGGTTCATGCAAAACTTGTAAAAATAAACTAATAATTTAACCAAAACAAGTAGTGGAAAAGTTAAAATATAGAAAAATTTTTCTAAAAAATTTTTAAATTTCATTTTTTATTTAAAGCCCTAAAACCCGCGTCAACAAAGGCTTTTAGACCTTTTTAGTGAATTTATTTGTGACTTCTAAAACTTCATTTTGAAGGTTATCAAAATTTAGCTCCGCGACTCCCACTTTTGCTACATAAACGTAATTTCTAACAGGGAGCGTAGGGAGAATCCCGCGCACAATTTCACTAAGTCGTCTTTTTACTTTGTGTCTTATGACACTATTTCCCACTTTGTTATTGACGCTAAACCCGACCTTGCTTTGTGGCATTTTGGTCGTCACAACATAAAGCGTCAAATGTTTTGTATAAAAACAGTTATTCTTTTTGTAGATGTAGGCAAATTCTTTTTTCTTTCTTATTCTATTTTGCTTAGCGAGCATAATAATTACACAGCAAGAACTTTTCTGCCACGATTTCTACGTCTGCTTAAAACTTTTCTACCATTCTTTGTAGACATTCTTTTTCTAAAGCCATGAACTTTTTGCTTTCTTCTCTTGTTTGGTTGGTAAGTTCCTTTATCCATTTTTTGCGTCTCCTGTAATATACTACAAGTTTGTCGAATTTGCCTTTTACCTAAATTTTCGTTTTTGGATTTTTTAAATTTTAATTTTTGCTTTTTGTGATTTTCAAGATGTCGTCACAAATTGCTTTTCCATAAAGTCAAAAAAAATTGTTAACTTAGGAAAACTGCCTATACTTTGTTCCACGCCTTACTAGTTTGAAAAGTCTTTTGTCCAAAGCAACTGCCTTTATACAGTCAGAAGTTGAGTCGTTTTGCTTGCACGCAAGCGAAACTGATTATCCAAGCCGTCACAACTTGTTGCCGATTCGCGAATACGAAGCATAGATTATATTTATAAAATTAAAATTTAATTTATCCGCCGTTTTTAATTTTCCGAATAACTGGTCATCTAAATTAAACTTGCCTTGATAGTGTAAATGAAAAGAAAAATAATGTCAATAGATTTTTCATAAATTTTAAAAATTTGTCGACTGACGGGTTTTGGGGACAAAAAAAGTAAACATCTAAAATGTCTACTTTCCGCTTGTCATAAGGTTTGTAGCCGTTTTTGTAGGCTGACCCGACGTATCAAAACTCGATTTCAGTTTCATATTGCTTTTTGTAGTCGTAATGTGGAGTCTTAAAATCTTCAAATCCAGGGAGAAGTGGCTGTAAGTCGTTTTCAGTTTCTTTCGTCTCATGGGTCTTTTGGTACTTTTCCCTAATTGCTATCTTTCCAGCGGTCAAAAGTTGATAACCGCCAAGATTAAAGCCCTTTTTAGGGTCGAAGATTTCGTTATCAAGAACCTTTTTACCAGTAAAATTTTCGTACTCATCACAACATCTTTCGACATTATTTGCAAGCACAATTGTTGCAAGTGTCGATTCAAATTTTGGGCGAGTACCTTTTTTATCTTTTTCTTCCTTTGGTGGTTGACCGCTAAACTCAATTTTTTTGTCGATGTACTTCATTTCATTATACATCACATTGAACGCTACCGTGTCAATATCAAGAATGCTACGCCTACTCAAAATTTTGTTTTGGTAGTTGTAAAAGGAAAAAAGGTCCTTATTTGAAAGTTTGTTTAGCCAGTTATTGCAGTCGAGTTCCTTCACATACTTATCGTGGGCATCCGCGTCAGGGTACAAAAAGTTATCACCAATCGCTCTAAATCCATAACTCACAGCATCGGGGTCTTTGCCGTTTTGCCAATAGATTCGTGACCTAAGTTCCTTGTTATTGTCCTTGACAAGCGCTCTAAGTACTAGCCATTCAACATAAAGGGAAATTTCCATAATGTTTTCTCTCTTTTTATTTTTTTGTAACCAGCAAGCAAACTTTTATTTTAAAAATTAAAATTGCCAAAAAAGTGAGTATTAAAAGGATGGGAAAGTGAGATTGAAATTCTCCTGTGTCGAAAAAAGAATTACTTTCAAAAATAGATACCTATGTTTTTTTAAAAAAACAGCAATTTTAATTTCTTACTTAAAAAAGTAAATGTCGTGCAATCTCTTCACGCACTTTGAGTATAACACACAAAGTTTATTTTGAAAAGCGTTAATCTCGAATTTTTTTTTATTTGTGCAATTTGTACAAATTTACATAAAAAAAGTTATCAACAATTGTTGATGTAATGGTTGATAACTTTTTATTTTTTTATCGAAAGTTTTGTCTATGGTTTACCCAAAAAACTTATGGTTATTTAAATTGGAAATTCAAAATGAATGCTTTGCGAGCGTGCAAGCACAAATTTCAACCCAATTCAAAATTGAGTTAATATAAACTAAACTTGTGTAATAATTCTAACTGGCAAGATAAGGTAGAGATATTCGTCACCCTCGCTTGGAGTTATGACACAAGGACTTGAAGGTTGATTAAAACTAATTTTGATTGCTTCATCAGACACAGTTCTTAAACATTCACTAAAATAACGAGAGTTAAATGCGATTGCAAGGTCGTTACCTTTAAGGGAAATGCCGATATTTTCTTTGATGTTTCCAATATCAGAAGTTGAAGTGAGTGTCAAAAGTTTGTCTTTAATGTCAAATTTGACAAGGTTGTTTCTATCAACACGTGATAAAACGCTTGTTCTTTCAATTGCTTCTTCAAAAACCGATTTGTTGATAATAAGGGAAGTGGCAAATTCTTTTGGAATGATTTGTTCATAATTGATAAAGTCGCCGTCGATAAGTCTTGTGATAATTTTTGTGTTATCGACATCGACCATAAGGAAGTTCTTTTGAATGTAAATTTTTAGTTCTTCATCATCGTCGTCAAGGAATTTCACAATTTCAGTCAAAGACTTTGCAGGAACAATAATATTCGTTTCGACAGTGGATGATAGAAGTTTTTTTGTAGCAAAGGCAAGTCTATATCCGTCAAGACCTACCGAGTTTATTCTATCCTTTTTGATTTCAAACAAGCAACCTTTCAAAATAGGTCTTGTGTCGTCAACAGCGGTCGAAAAGATTGATTTGTTTATCAAATTCTTAAAATCTTTTTTGCTAAGAGAGAAATTTTCGCCACCTTCGACAATTTTCAAATTAGGAAATTCCAAAACATTGTAGCATTGAATAAAACTTTCACTGTCAGTGTAGACAATCTTTAACCTATCCTTGTCCACGAGTTCAAGTTCAATTTTTTCGTTTGTGAGTTTTCTAATAAACTCCGCAAAAAACTTTCCAGGAATAACCGCTTCGCCTTCTTCTTTGACGTCCGCTCTAATTGTTTTTTCAATAGCAAGTTCAAGGTCAGTACATGACAACTTCAAACTATCGCTTTCAGTTGTAAGTTTAATGCCTTCAAGAACAGGATTTGTTGTCTTGTTAGAGATTGCTTTGATAACTTGGGCTGTTGCAATGCTTAAATCAAGCCCGTCGCATATTACTTTCATATTATTTCTCCTTTATTTTTTAAATAATAATATTATTAGCGGGTGGATATGTGGATAACTTTTTTAGCCACAACATATTGTGCTTTTTATCCAGCAAAACGCCTAAAAACCACTACATATTGGTGTGGATAACACCCTAAAAGTTATCCACAAAATGTTGAT
>CALBHW010000002.1 GCA_937893125.1 uncultured Clostridia bacterium | reverse complement strand
AATAGGCAAATTTACTTTTTTAAGTAAATTTCAATAGGCAAATTTACTTTTTTAAAGTAGGTTGAAAATGTTAAAAAAATTTTTGCAACTTTTTAAAAAGTTACTACTTTAACCCCATTTGTTTTAAAATGTTTGGAAGAAAAGAAAAAATATAGTAAAATAAAAAACACACAAACTATTTTAAAAAAGGAGAAAATTATGCCACCATCAGGGTCACATTCAAGCGGGGGGAGTTTTTCACATTCAAGCGGGTCTAGTAGCCATTCTAGCGGGTCTCATTCGAACCATTCCTATTCGCCATATTATCCACGAACGTATATTTTTTGGGGCAGGCGTTCAACAATCAAAAAAGGAAGCACTTTATCCACAATTTTGCTGTTTTTGGGGATAATTGCCCTGTTTCTTGCTTTTGGGTCGACAATGATTTTCCTTTCAAACAAAGACGAGATTAGAACTCTCAAAAACGACTACGAAATAAGTTACAGCGAACTTGCGACAAGCGAACCTGTCGTTGCAGTGCCACTTAGGTATCAATCTTATCAAATTTGGCAAGGCACAACCTATTATTATATTGAGTTTGAAGTGACAAATCTCGCGAGCCAAAAAGAAAAATATGAGACGACCGCAACCTACACAATTCAAGAAGCGCAACAAATTGTAAATAGCGGAGTAATTCTCGTGTGCTACAATGGCTACGACGCAATTCAACGGTCTTTTGATTTTTCGACCGATAAAGAATACGCTTACAAATTAGACAAATTGCAAAAAACGCAAAAAGGAATGACAATTGCGATGCCCATTTCTTATGTCGCGGGTGCAGTCCTAATTGTTTTCGCGATTGTTGTAAATTACAAATATATTAAGCGCGAAGAAGCAAAGGAAAAGGCAGACAACGCTCAACAAATTGAGGACAAAAAAGAAACAATATATGTTTGCTCCTATTGCGGTGCGAAACTCCCTTCCGCCACCGCAAAATGTCCAAATTGTGGCGCCCAAGCCTGCGAAAAGAAGAAAATTTAACAAATAAAGATATGACTCGTACATTTATGAAAAATAACGAAAGTTTTGACAGATTATTCAATGCCCCAGTATTTTATAAAACTTTTATGAAAATAATGGCAAAAAAAGTTTACAAGATAATCAATAAAAAAATAGATTGATAAAAATTAAACCCCAGGAGAAAATGTTATGACAAATATAAAGGTCTTTGAAAATAAGAAAATTAGAACCCAGTGGAATGAGCAAGAAGAAGATTGGTATTTTTCCTTGGTAGATGTTGTTGCAGTGCTAGCAGATACTATAAATCCTACTGATTATCTTAAAAAAATCAGAAAAAGAGATGTAGAACTAGGCACTTACCTAGGGACAAATTGTCCCCAGGTAGAAATGATTGGACAAAATGGTTTGAAGCGTAAAGTCTTGGCGGGAAATACAAAAGCGGTATTGCGTCTTATTCAATCAATTCCTAGTAAGAAAGCCGAACCTTTTAAGATTTGGCTCGCTCAGGTTGGAAGTGAAAGATTAGATGAAATTGCAGACCCACAAAAAGCAATAGATAAAGCGATTGCTACATACAGAGAAAAAGGTTATTCAGAAGAATGGATAACTCAAAGAATGATGACAATAAAAA
>CALBHW010000001.1 GCA_937893125.1 uncultured Clostridia bacterium | reverse complement strand
TGTCAAGCAAATTTGACCACTTTTTTTGTGAAACTTTAATTTTTTTACAAAGAAATGTAGCATATTTAGGATGTACTAGATATAATTTCCGTCATACGAAGTAAAATTATAAAATTTTTAGCCAATAATTTGACAATTTTTAGAAAAAAACGCATACTAAATTTGTTGGATAATTGGGGGCAAGCCCCACGAATGACTTTTTTGTCATCCGCACGGCGCGCGCTTCGCGCCGTTCACGCTTGAAAAATTTTTCAAGCGTGGGGGCTTGCCCCGTATAGTCTTCAAAAATCATATCTTAAAATAAATTGAGACATCCTTTTTCTCTAAAACCTATTTTATGATTGATTAAAATCCAACAAACAAAAGGAGCAAAAATGAAAATTACAGTTGACGGAAACACCGCTTGTTCTAAAATGGCATACGCTTTTAGCGAAATAGCCTCAATTTATCCTATCACGCCATCATCAACAATGGCCGAAAATGCGGACGAGTGGCAAAGTCGAAATATAAAAAATCTTTTTGGAAAGGTCGTAAAAGTCAATCAACTTGAATCGGAAGCGGGCGTTTCGGGCGCCGTTCACGGAAGTTTATCCGCGGGCGCACTTACGACAACATTTACCGCGAGTCAAGGTCTACTTCTTATGATTCCAAATATGTATAAAATCGCGGGTGAACTCTTACCTACGGTTTTTCATGTCAGCGCAAGGGCTTTATCTACTCACGCTTTGTCAATTTTTGGCGACCACCAAGATATAATGGCAGTTAGAAGCACAGGCTTTTCAATGCTTGTCTCAAACACTGTTCAAGAAGCGCAAGATATGGCGGTAGTTGCGCACTTGGCAACACTAAAAAGCAGTGTTCCTTTCGTTCACTTTTTTGACGGGTTTAGGACTTCGCACGAAATTCAAAAAATTGACTCAATTGAGTATGAGGACTTGCTCAAAATTCTTCCACGCAAAGAAATTGCCGAGTTTAAGTCTCGTGCCCTATCATCTTTTGCGCCACATCAACAAGGCACGGCACAAAATCCAGACATTTATTTTCAAAATAGAGAGTCTTGCAATAAGTATTACAATAATGTCCTTGGCGCGGTTGAAAGTAGTTTTGACGACCTATATAGAATAACTGGTCGCAAATATTCGACTTTTGAGTATTTTGGAGACAAAAATGCAACAGAAGTCGTTGTTTTAATGGGAAGTGGCGTCGAAACTGTAAAACAAGTCGTTTTAGACCAAAACAAAACTGGCAAAAAATACGGTGTATTGGCTGTTAGACTTTATAGACCTTTCTACTCGGAAAAATTCCTTTCTTCCCTTCCAAAAACTTGCAAAAAAGTTGCAGTTTTGGATAGGACGAAAGAAAGTGGCGCAGACGGCGAACCATTATATAAAGATGTTGTCACCGCCTTAAAAAATAAATATATTTTAGTTGTCGGCGGAAGATACGGGCTTGGCGGAAAAGAGTTTACTCCAGCAATGGCAAAAGGCGTTTTTGATAATTTGAACGAAAAAACGCCTAAAAATAACTTTACAATCGGCATAAACGACGATGTCACGCACACTTCCCTTGCCTATGACAAAAATTATAAAGTCTCGACAGATAACTACACTTGTAAATTTTACGGACTCGGGAGCGACGGAACGGTCAGTGCCAACAAAAACTCCATAAAAATTATCGGTTCGCACACCGACCTTAACGCGCAAGGATATTTTGAATATGACTCCAAAAAATCAGGCAGTGTAACGATTTCGCATTTGAGATTTGGAAAATCACACACTAATGCGCCTTATCTTATTACAAACGCGGACTTTATTGCTTGCCACAATGTTAGTTTTGTCGGAAAATATGATATGGCAAGCGATCTTAAACAAAACGGGATTTTCTTGCTCAACGCCCCATTTGACAAAGAAAATCTTGCAAAATATCTTCCAAAAACCTTTTTTGAGACATTAAAAGCCAAAAATGCACGACTATTCGTTATTGACGCAAACAAGGTTGCGCTTGACGCGGGGCTTGGAAATAGAATAAATGTTGTTATGCAAACTGGGTTCTTTAAACTAACCAATATTATCGATTTTAATGAAGTCGAAGGGCTTTTAATTGACGCTGCAACAAAAACTTATGCTAGAAAAGGTCAAAAAATTGTTGACGCAAATGTGCGTGCAATTAAAAACGCGACCACAGAAATGTACGAATTTAACCTAAAAAACGGTGTATTTTTAATGGAAAACGCTCAAAAAGACGAAGAAAAAAGTCAAATTTACAAATATATCAAACAAATTGAGCATAAAAAGGGTGACGACTTGCCTGTTTCTAGTTTTGATGAAAGGGGTTTTGTCCCAACTAACACATCAAAATATGAAAAACGCGGAATTTCAATAAATAGTCCTTGCTGGATTAAAGAAAATTGCATTCAATGTAATATGTGCTCGGCGGTGTGCCCACACGCGGCAATTAGGCCTATTCTTATTAGCGACGAAAAACAAAAAGACGCACCAGAAAGTTGGGAAAGCATAAAGGCGCTTGGCGTTCCAGGACAAAATTTCCGTATTCAGGTTGATGTTGCAAATTGCACGGGGTGCGGTGTTTGCGAAAAGGTCTGCCCTGCAAAGCAAAAAGCACTAAAAATGGTTGAGAGCCGTGAATTAGAGAAAAAAGAAGAAAAAAATCTTGAATTTTCAAAAAATCTCGGCGAAAATATTGAAACAATTTTTAAGCCAAGCACAATAAAAGGTTCACAATTTAGAAAACCATATTTTGAATTTAGTGGAGCGTGCGCTGGTTGCGGTGAAACACCTTATATTAAACTTGCAACCCAACTTTTTGGGCATAGAATGGTTATTGCAAATGCTACGGGTTGCAGTAGTATTTATTCGGGCAGTGCACCTACTTCCCCATTTGCTAAAAATAAATATGGTCGTGGTCCAGCTTGGGCAAGCAGTCTTTTTGAAGATAATGCGGAATTTGGGCTCGGAATAAAATTTGCGCTAGACGAAAAACGCGAGACACTTAAAAATGATGTCCAAAAATATCTTGAAAATCATAAAGACGGCGAACTTGCCTCCCTTCTTCGCACTTGGCTTGAAAACTACAATGACGGCGAAAAAACATATGAATTATCTCTTAAAATCGCACCGCTTTTTAAAGGGACCGAACTTGAAGGACAAGAATCAGCACTTACAAAAGAAAGTGTTTTCATTATAGGTGGTGACGGCTGGGCTTATGACATCGGTTTTGGCGGACTTGACCAAGTTTTGGCAAGCGGACAAAATGTAAATATTCTTGTTCTCGACACCGAAGTTTATTCAAACACTGGCGGTCAAATGTCCAAATCTACCCCGCTCGGTGCTACGGCAAAGTTCGCAATGGGTGGAAAAAGAACGCCTAAAAAAGACCTTGGAATGATTGCTATGAGCTATAAAAATGTTTATGTTGCACAAGTCGGGCTTGGTGCCAATATGAACCAGACAGCGCAAGCCTTTGTTGAAGCGGAAAGTTATGACGGGCCAAGTTTGATTATTGCATATAGTCCTTGCATTAACCACGGGATAAATATGAGCGAATCACAAAACGAAATAAAACGCGCTGTCGAATGCGGATATTTGCAACTCTATAGATACGACCCACGACTTATAAAAGAAGGAAAAAATCCATTTAGGCTTGATAGTGGCGCACCTACAAAAGATTACAAGGAATTTTTGCTCGGCGAATCAAGGTACACTGCCCTACAAAAATTGTCACCAGAACTTGCGGAAAAATTGTACGAAGAAAGCAAACAAATCGCAATCGAAAAATATAATAAGTATGTTAAACTTGCAAAAGGTGAAGATTAAAATTCAGAAAAACAATTATGAATTAAAATAATAAATGTTAAACAGACTCTTGTATTCTACTTTTTCTTATTTAACGCACAAAATAATTGATAAAACTGAAATTTAATTTACCAACATATAGTAAAAAAAATCATAGGTCATCTGAAGTGACCCCTACGGGGTTCACTTCACATCTCCCTATGATTTTTTTAACCCTTTTAAATTTGTTGAGTTTTAAACTTGCAAGAATTTTTTTGTTTCATTTTAACATCTGATGCGTTTCTAATTTAAACAAATCTTATATAATTTGCAAATAAATTAACCTTTTTTCGTCATTACTTTCCAAAAACCCACCACGCAAATTTCTTCCTGCGTCTTTGTCTTAGTATATTTAAGACAACGACTGCAATTGCACCAGCGACAATTACACCGAGTATGATATACAAAATATAAGCATTGCTCCCAATAGTAACTTCAACTACTTCGTCGTTTGAAATGTTATCAATAGGTTTGCTAAATTTAAAGTACTCAAAAGCACTAAGCGCACGGCTTTGAGATAGAATTGTTGTGTCTGCTTTTGAACCGTAGACGACATCTACGACATAACTCTTCCCGTCCAATATAAAGGTCACTTTATATGTGTTTGGAATATAAATTGCGTTTATCTCTTTATCATCGTAAACTACAAGGTCGTCCGTTTGTTCCCAAGTTGACTCATCAAAATGCGCTTTTGTCGGAATCGAAGGATACTCGTTTTGGAACAAGGTCTCGCCATATTTTTTTACGATTTGAGAGACTTTTACGCCGTCCGCAAAAAATGAAATTACATAACTATTTATTTCAATTCCGCTTAATTTAACTGAAAAAGCGTCAAGAACATTGTCAACTTTAAAAACCGCTTTATTCTCTTCAACTATCTTTGTTGCGACCGCTTCTTCAAGCAAAGAATTTTGCCAAATAATATTAGCCTTTAAATTGTCGTATGACTTATTATATGCCGTCGAAAGCGTAACTGAAAATTCATAACTTTCACCGAATTTGACATTTGCTTGTCCGACAATTGTTGCTGATGACTCCGTTTCAAGTGGTTTAAAGTCAACCATATATGTTTTTTGTTCAAACTTCGCGTAAAAAGTCTTATCACCCATATTTCCGCGCTCGATTTTATCTATTTTTTCACCAGAAAAGTCGCCACTTAAATAAAATCCTACAAAATCATATCCGTTTTTAGTTACAATTGGAAGTAAAACGCTATCTTCAATTGTATATGTCAAATTTTTTTCGCCTTCAATCTCCCCACCGTTTAAAACAAATATCAAATTATAACAAATTGGACTAAATTGTGCGGTAAAAGTAATGTTTGAAGTTATATCATAATCAAAGATTTCATCAGTTGATAAAATTGCATCGTTTAAATCATTTGACCAACCACTTAGTTCATATCCAGCGACTGCGTCAGTCGACAAACCTTTTGGCAACTCTTTTGGGCTGGAAAATTGTTCAACTTGCGTCGTAGACGACCCTTCACCCACGACAAAAGTTACATTAAACATTACATACTTTATAACATACCTTCCGTCAATAATTGTGACTTCATAATTGCCATTACTTGCCGTAGCAGTGAGCAAATATCCAAGTAAATTTTCACTTTTTCTCGTCGTGTTTGTAATTTCAACTTGCTCGCCGTTTTCAAAACACGCAAAGGTTAAGCCCAAATCATCTGGGTAGTAAATCGTCCCACTTGTAACAACAAAATTTGTTTTTTGAGGATTTGATGATAGCGAAATCGTGTCCCCATAGAAGCATTCAATGTCGTTTAATTTTATTGTAACTTGTGCTTTATTTATAGTGAATTTTCTACCCGAAATGAATATTAAGTTATAGTTTTTGTATGCATTTGTCGAATCTTTAATTTTTAGCGTCCCTTGCAAAATTTCGTATGTTCCGACATCGTTCTTTGCTAAATTTTCTCTTGTTAAAGAGCCTTCAAAACAAGAATTATTAACTAAATCCGCGTCGCCTGCCACACCGTTTTCAATTACATATTCCAAAACTGGGTCCGCCGTTCCATAGTTCTTAGAATTGCTAGAAAGTGGCGAAATAAATAGGTCTCGTTTTGTTATTTCAAGAGTATATTTTTCTGAATTTATAAAGACTAAATTATAATTTTTTACGCTAAAACCGCCGTTATCTTGAAATTCCAAGTCCCCCACTAAAATTTCCCATAAACCAACATTATGATTTTGGGTATCTAGTCCGCCAATAAACCTTGGTGTTTCGCCCGTCACTTCGCCAGAAAAAACAAATGCAATTTTTATACTTTCACCATAAACTACTGTTTGCGAACCATTTGGGATAACAAAAAGGTCTTTTTTCGTTATTGTCAATGTCGCCGTTTTTATTAGGTCATAGTAATTTTTCTTGCTAAATTTTGCGGTTACGACATATTCGCCACAATCTTTAAATCCCAAATTTTCACTCGAGAAATTTTCGCCATCAAGCGAATATTCTACACTTAAACCTTCGCCCGAATAGCTATAATCAAGATAATAATTCCCGCCAAAATATGTCGCCGACTTATCTGCAAATGTCACTC